>NZ_NFJA01000029.1:0-38851 GCF_002159615.1 Bacteroides sp. An279 | reverse complement strand
CGCTCCTGTTCTTCGTCAGATAGCCCGCTATCTTCCTCATCACAGAAGCGAAAATGCCTCAAAAACTCATCCCAAATCATCGCACGATAAATTCAAAACAGCTTCTTATAAATGTTCTTTATATGTCTTAAAATGGAAGTTCTGTCTGTTTGAAACAGTTCTGCCATTTGCGCTTGTGAAAGCCACACCGTATCCCCATCCATTCTGACATCTACGGTGGTTTGCCCATCAGCAGTACGGTAAATTACAATTTTATCACTCAGGTTCATAATCTTATCTTTTGGGTTAACAATTTTATTTCTTCTTCTTTTTCCGTATTTCTTCCGCCAGCCGGTAATGTATCGCCGCTTCTACCTCTTTGCCGGCTTGCGAAAGGGCATCGGCGAAACATTCTTGGGCACCGGCGTGCTGGGGCTTTAGCGAGGTTGCTTTGTCCAGGTCGGTCATGGCACCCTCGATGTCGCCTGTGTGCAGGCGCAGTTTGCCCCGATTGTATACGGCTTTGAACTCGTTGGGGCGCAGGTTTACGGCTTGGTTCAGGCATTCGCGTGCTTCGTTTATCCGGTTGGCATTGAAAAGCGTGACGCCTTTGCGCACCCAGGCATCGACGTATTCGGGGTACAGTTCGATGGCTTTGTCGTAGTTTGCCAGGGCGGCACGCGTGTCGTGGGCTTGGGTGATGCATTCGTTTCCCATCAGGTAATATTCTTCGGCATATTTTTGCAGGCTTTTCTTCGATTTCCGCATTTCTTCTTTCAGGCGGAGGTTTTCTGCCTTTAACCGGTTGATGATGCCTAACTTTTTGCGGATAAAGCGTTGTTGCAAGGGCTTTTCGATGTCGTAGCGGGCATGGATGGCCTTGAAGAAATGGTCGAGGCAAGTTTCGAAGTCACCTTTGTCGAATGCCTTGACGGCAGCGGTATATTCGATGTCCGCCTGCGCCTGCTTCATGGCACGCTCGATGGCTTGCTGGTCGTTGAAATGGTGGGCGAAGGAAACGATTTCGGGACGTACGAAGATGTCGGCACGACTTATTTCCCGCTTCAGGCAGATGCCGTCCAGTGAGGTACACCGGCTTAATGCCACGTAGGTTTGTCCTCCGGCAAATACTCCTCCGGTAAAGTCTATAATGGCGCGGCTGAAAGTAAGTCCCTGGCTTTTGTGTACCGTTATTGCCCAGGCAAGCCGGATGGGATATTGCGTGAAGGTGCCCAGTTCTTCCTCTTCTATCTTATTCTCTTCTTCGTTATACCGGTAGCGGATGTTGCTCCAGCTTTCGCGGCGCACGTCGAGTTCTTTTCCTTCTTCGGTGGTTACGTAAAGGATACCTTCGGCATCGATGCCTGAAAGGATGCCGATGGTGCCGTTTACCCATCGTTTCTCTGGGTCGTTCTTGATGAAGATGATTTGTGCACCGGGTTTCACGGTCAGTTCCATCAGTGTGGGGAGGCTACTTTCGGGAAATTCGCCATGGATTTCACCTTTCAGCGTGACAGCATCGCCGGGCAGAGCGGCAAGGCGTTGTTCGTTGATGAAGTCTACGTTGTCGCGCCGGGTAGCCAATGTGATGTAAAGGTCGTTCTCGCCCGAGCCCAGTGGTGCCTGATAACGGGTGTTGAGCAGTTGTAAGTCGGCAGAGCCGACGGTATTGGTGCGGATGTGGTCGAGCACGTTGACAAATACGCGGTCGGTCTGCCTGTAGACCTTGGTCAGCTCTACCGATACCAGTTCCATTTGCTGGAACACCCGTGCCGAGAAGAAATAGGGGTTGGGGTAGAAACGGTTGATGATTTCGCGCTCGTCGTTTTTCACTACCGGTTCCAGCTGATACACATCGCCCACCAGCAGCAGCTGTTTGCCTCCGAAAGGTTCGCGCATGTTTTGTGAGTATACACGCAATACCTTGTCGATGAAGTCGATGATGTCGGCGCGCACCATCGAAATCTCATCGATGATGACCAGTTCGATGTTCTTTATCAGCTTGCGCCGGTCGGCGGTATATTTCAGGAAGCTTTGCAGTTTGTTTCCTCTTAGGCTGAAGTTGGGGTCATCGGGCAACAACGGATGGAAAGGCAGCTTGAAGAAACTGTGCAGGGTGCTGCCTCCGGCATTGATGGCGGCGATGCCTGTAGGAGCCAGCACTACGTATTTCTTTTTGGTGGTCTGGCAGATGTATTTCAGGAAGGTAGACTTACCTGTTCCTGCTTTTCCCGTAAGGAATACGGATTGGCGGGTATACTGGATGAGTTTCAATGCATTTTGGAACTCGGCGTTGGCGGTATCTATTGTGGTGTGTCCGGTCATGGCAGCATTTTCTTGTTCGGGTTTCCTTTTCTGGCAAAGGTACGAAAAGCGGAAGAAATATAAAAGTATACTTGGGAAAGACCTCTTCAGGATGAATCATTTTTGTCAGTCAATAGGATTGTAAAACGAATATAACTTCGATGGCAGTTTCATATATACTGAAACTGCTGATGAATATATACTTCATCGGCAAAGTAAGTATATATTCGTTTCTCCAGATGCTATATGACTTTTTGTTGACCCTATATTGGCAAGTGGAAGAATATGATTTTTTTTGCCGGAGGGCTTGCATGTTTCACGATAAATACATACTTTTGTAGTGTATTAGTTAAGTAGTACACTATGATACACTGATTATCAGACAAAGATTTCTGTCGAGGGCCCTGATGGGAAATTTGGCTGAGGATAAAAACACTGATAGATTATGTTGGAAATAAAGAATCTTTCGTTTAATTATGGCAGGCGCAAAAAAGAGGTGCTGAGCCATTTTTCTCTTTCGCTTCGGCAAGGGGGAATCTACGGGTTATTAGGGAAGAACGGAACCGGAAAATCTACTTTAATTGCTTTGATAAGCGGACTGCTTACCCCTTGTCAGGGAGAGATAATATATAAAGGTAAGGATGTGCGCCGCCGTTTGCCCGATACGTTGTGCGACTTGTTTTTAGTGCCCGAAGAGTTTGAATTGCCTTCGCTCACATTGGCACGTTACATAAAGTTGAACAGCTGCTTTTATCCCCGGTTCAGTACAGAAGACATGAGGCGCTATCTCGACCTTTTCGAACTGGATGCCGACCTTAATTTGGGAACTCTTTCGATGGGGCAGAAGAAGAAGGTGTTTATGAGTTTTGCACTGGCGGCAAATACTTCTTTGCTATTGATGGACGAACCTACGAATGGGTTGGATATTCCCGGCAAGAGTCAGTTCCGTAAACTGATAGCTTCGGGAATGAGCGATGAGAAGTGTGTGGTAATTTCTACGCACCAGGTGCGTGATATAGACCGTATGCTCGATCATGTGGTGATTATTGACGGAAGTCGTGTGTTGCTCGACCAGTCGGTGGCGGATATCTGCCGTACTTTTGTTTTCCGGGAGAGCAGTAGCCGCGAACTGGTGGGGCAGGCACTTTATGCTTTGCCTTCGGTAGAGGGAAACAGTCTGATATTGCCTAATGCAGGTGGTGAAGAGACTGAAATCAATTTGGAACTTTTGTTTGGAGCCGTGCTTGCCGAACCCGACAAAATAGCGGCGATGTTTCATGCTTAAAAAGAAAAAGATGAGGACAAATCAGTTTTTTGATGTGCGGCGGTTTGGGATGATGTGCCGCAGGGAGTTACTGGAACCGTGGAAAACACATTTGCTCCGGTTTGTAGCTTGTTATGCCGTATTGGCAGTTATAGTGGTAGGATATGGAATGGAGACGTACAACCATTTGTCGCCTGGCACTCCTTTGGAATACAGTCATGCTTTGATGCAGTTTTTTATGGTGATTTTTTATGCGATGGGGATGCTGTTTGCTTCTTCTTTTATGGAGCGGATGAAGACAAAGACAGGCCGTATTGCTTTTCTGATAACTCCGGCTTCGGCTTTCGAGAAGTATCTTTCGCGCTGGTTGCTGGTGACGGTGGTTTTTATCGTTGCGTTTGCAATAGCGTTCGGGCTTGCCGACCTGACGAAAGTGTTGGTTTGCAGGATGTTGTACAGCAATGTGGCAGAGCAGATAACCTTTGTTCCCTGGAGTGAAGTGTTTACTCATCCTTATGCTGGCTGGAGGCTGGGCGTAGTGGCAAGTAGTTTCTGCTTTTTACAGTCGTTGTTCGTGTTGGGCAGTGTGATTTGGCCCAAGAATGCGTGGATCAAGACATGTG
The DNA here is from genome assembly GCF_002159615.1 of Bacteroides sp. An279. Lineage (NCBI taxonomy): Bacteria > Pseudomonadati > Bacteroidota > Bacteroidia > Bacteroidales > Bacteroidaceae > Bacteroides > Bacteroides sp. An279. Next base: position 34,681 of record NZ_NFJA01000029.1, on the reverse strand, counting down.
CTGCCTTGATTGTCATCTTGTTGTTGCATGTGCAGGCAGTTATGGTAGTTTATCAGGTAAGAGGCAGTTTTCACCGCGGATTTTATCTGACGGACGAGGATATGAATCGTCTGGTTATCGGAGTAGGGATTGTCTGGGCAGTGTTCAACTGGACGTTGGCTTATTTTCGGTTTAAAGAGTCGGAAATCATTAATCGCTGGTAACTTATGGATTTTAAGGAAAGTAAAGCCATTTATCTGCAGATTGCCGACCGTATTTGTGATGAAATTCTTCTCGGCGTATATCCCGAAGAAGGGCGTATCCCTTCTGTGCGCGAATATGCGGGCATGGTGGAAGTGAATGCCAATACGGTGGTGCGCTCGTTCGACTACCTGCAGCAGCAGGGCATTATCTACAACAAGCGGGGCATCGGTTATTTTGTGGCTGCAGGTGCCCATCGGGTGATATACGACCTGCGCAAAGAACATTTCTTGCAAGAGGAGTGTGGATATTTTTTTAAACAATGTGTCATGTTGCATATTTCGGCGGATGAACTTGCCGGAATGTACCAGGACTTTATAACTGAATCAGAAAAAAACAAAAGTGTATGAAACGTACTACCTATATCATGATAGCCTTGTTGGTAGCTGGATTGCTGCTGACAAGTGGGTTTGCCTTTTATTTGACTCTTGAAACTCCTTCTCCCAAACGAACGGAATTGGGCGAATCGGGTATGGAACAAGTCCGTCCTTTGCCTGTTTGTAAATCGGTTAGGCTGGTGCTGGAGGAAATCGGAGAGCGTCCTGTTGTTATGCCGTTGGAAATATGTCCGGCCGATTCGGCAGGCGGCAGTCTTTCGTATGTTTCAGGTATGGAAAACTGTATGAAGGTTGAAACACTGGAAGACAGTACATTGTTGCTCAGTTTCAACTTTTCTGAGGATAGCTTTCCGGCTGCGCTTGCATCTGCGTCTGATGGAAGGGTGTATACGCTTTCTTCCATGCGTCTGAAGCTTCCCGATGCGGTAAAGGCTGTAAGTATCGATATGCCATGTGCAGACGTTTCATTCAGAGGTATCGGGCGGGACACTTTTTCCATCCGGACGCAAAGTCCGACGAAACTGGAAGAGTGTATGTTTGATATGCTTTCGGTATCGGGTAATGGACTGGAACTGAGAAGCGGCCGCGCCGAGCATCTGCATGTAGATTTGGATGAAACTTACAACTGGCAGGTTCATGTAGGGTCATTTCATATCGGTACAGAGCATCTCTTTGGTAGTAACAGTCATGCTTGTGTGTGGCAAAAGGGTGAAAGCAAGGAGCTGTTATGGGAACCGAAGACAGACTATGCCAAGCTGAATGTGATGCTGGAAGAGGCAAGCCGGATAGTGAAAGAGGAATGAAAGATATTGTCCTCCTTACACTTCCTTGTTTTCCCCTTCCTGCTGGATGCACCAGAACTTAACGCCTTTGGCATCGGCAAATTCTTTCATCCGTCCTGCCGACTGGAATCCGCTGGCTACGAAATGCATAGGTACGAGCAAGCCTACCTGGAAGCGGTCGATGAACTGGCGGGCTCCGCGTGTATAGCCGTTCCCGATACGTCCGTCTATGGGAAACATTACGAGGTCGAAGCCGGCGGTAAGCTTGCGGATGTCTTTCAGTTCGCCCAAGTATTGTTTTTCTTCTTTCTCCGGGTTGATTTCCATACCAAATTCGGGGCTGTATATGGTTCCGCCTGTATAGTCATCGGTCAGGAAGCGGGCGTACCAGTTATTCAGATCGCCTGCGTGGAAGAGGGTTTTGCCTTCGGTGCGCACTATCCACGACACACCGCTATCGTTGCTTCCGGTAGCGGTGACATGGATATGTCTGTCTTGCCAGCTTCCTCCTTTGGCAAGCCAGGCATCGGCTTCGTCACGTCTGGCTCTACGGTGTTTCAAGATGTCTTTCGAAAGGAGATAAGTGATGTCCGCTTTTATTGATTTCCAAGTGAAGATGTCGCGGTTGAAATGGTCTTCGTGGAAATGGCTGGCAAACACGTACATTGGTTTGTTGCATTTCAGCAATCCGTCGATAACATGTGCCGGATCCAGCCAATAGTCGAAGACCAGCATGCAATTTTCGGTTTCTAAGGCAAATCCGCTATGGAAAATGTAGGTTAGTTTCATATATCTTTTGTTATCTTCTATATTTGTTTCGATACTCGGCAGGCGTGATGCCGTATTCTTTCTTGAAACAGCGGTTGAAATAGGGGATGTCGGCAAACCCTACTGAATAAGCTATTTCGGAGATGTTTTGGTCAGTACGGTTGAGCAATGTGGTTGCCATCTGCAGACGGAAATGGTTGAGATATACCGTAAACGGTTCGTTGGTGGACTTTTTGAAGAACAGGCAAAAGGCGTTTTTGTTCATGGCAATGTAGTCTGCTATTTCGTCCAGTGTAATTTTCCGGTGGTAGTTTTCGATGATATATCTGTAGACGGCCTGCAGGCGCTGTTTGTTTTTATGAATGGGCATGCCATTGAAGGCATGATGGCCGATGTATCTGCTGTAGCCTGGGCGGAAAGCAAGTGCAAGGATTTGCAACAATCCTAAAAGTCGTTGTTGTTCGTTGTAATTGTCGAAATCCAGCAGGATGTGACGTATTTCTTTCGCTCCTTCCCCTTGTATCGACAAACATTGTTTCAGATTGGTGTAGAACGAGGCGATATCTTGAAATTCTTTGGCAAAGCTGGCAAGTCGGTTCAGAAAAGCTTGCGGAAACTGGATGAATGCCTCTTCTATCCTTTCGTCTGCCGGACACGCCAGTTTGTCGTATATCCAGCAATGGGGGATGTTGGCAGGTACGATGATGATGTCACCTTCCCGAAAGTTTTCGATGAAATCGTCCGTAATGCGTTGTCCTCCGCCTTTGATGACGAATCCGATTTCCAGTTCCGGATGCTGGTGATAGCCTATCGCACTTTTGTACCACGATGTACAACGGCGGTAGAAGAATGAGTTTTCTGTATTTTGCGCTACTTGTTCGTAAATGACATTGTTCATGGTTTTCTCCCGTTAGCTTTGCGAATATATACAATATTATGGGCAGGTGTATGCTAAAGGGGGAAAAATTTAGATACTTTTGTGAATATACGACAATAGTGCGTGTGTTTTGTTCAATTTTTTTGTAAAAATATCCATTACCTTTGCTATCATAAATTAATAGTTAAGGTTACATTGTCGGTCGGGATGTAGAGAGTACATGTACCGGCCGTTTTTTACCGCTTTAAAACGGAAAAAAGCGATTGCACAATGGTGTAACCGCTTTTTGATTATTTACAAAAAGCCTTTCGGCATTTATCAGATTCTTTACTAAAAGCTTCTGCTTTTCGGGCTTTAGCTTAATTTGTTTTTTTACTTGCTGAGTTTGTCATTCAGCATTACATAACCCCAGATCATAGGATCCGCATTGGCAATCTTGTGAAAAATGTTTTTTACCTTTTTCATAATGTTATCCTTTCTTTTTTAGTTAATAATACCTGAAAACTTAATTACTTGTAATACCTAAATCTTGTTATCCTTTCAATCTCGGGCGAACCTCACGGCTGGCCTTTGATGTTTTTTTCTTTTCCAATCTTTACCTTAAAATTACTAGTTAGTTAAGTTCTAGAACTTGTTGTTCTTTAATTACACTGCAAAGATACGACCTTTTTTGATACAAAATATGTTTTATAGCATATATTTTTAGGTTTTGCTTGTTTTGTTGACCTATATCAAAAAAACGGTATGCCTGTAATATCTTTGTCATGCGATGTGAACAATTGTCAGTCGGAGGCTGACAACACGTCATGCCGTTCATTCTGCAACCGAATACTTGAGAAACTGTTTTGAGAAGCTGTTTTGAATTTCTCCAAAAAGTTTTTCTTGGCTTGATGTGTTCGTTTTCAAAACAGTTTCTTCTTGATGTATTGCATGATTTCTTCTTGTTGGTCGGGATGAAACCATTTGATGTCGGTGTCACGTTTGAACCACGTCATTTGCTTGCGTGAGTAGATACGCGAGTTTTGCTTGATTTTTTCAATAGCAAAAGGCAGTTCCCACTCTCCATCGAAGTATTTGAAGAGTTCTTTATAGCCTACGGTATTGAGTGAGTTGAGGTGACGGTAAGGATAGACTTTGCGTGCTTCTTCCAATAATCCTTCTTCCATCATCTGGTCTACACGGTGGTTGATGCGTTCGTAAAGTTCTTCCCGGTCACGTGTTAAACCTATTTTCACGATGTTGAAGGGGCGTTTCTTGCACGTCCGGGTGCGAAAAGATGTGTAGGTCTTTCCTGTCATATAGCAGATTTCGAGAGCATGGATGACCCGTTTGGGGTTTTTGCGGTCTACTATTGCATAATATTCGGGGTCTAAGACTTTCAGTTCGGCACACAATTGCTCCAATCCTTCTTGTTCGTATCTTTCTATCATCAGTTGGCGTGTTTCGGCATCTACCGTGGGGATGTCATCGATACCTTTGCATACGGCATCGACGTACATCATCGAGCCTCCGGTCAGCACTACCACATCGTGTGCTTTAAAAAGTTCGTCCAGTTTTTTGAGCGCATCTGCTTCGTACTGTGCCGCACTGTAATAATCGGTGAGTTGTAATGTGCCTACAAAATAATGAGGAACCCGTGCCAGTTGGTTGGGGGTAGGAGCTGCCGTACCTATTTTCAAATCGGCATAAAGTTGGCGGGAGTCTGCAGAGAGAATAGAAGTATGATAGGTTTCGGCGATGGACAGGCTTAATTCGGTTTTGCCTACGCCGGTAGGACCAATGAGGACGATAAGGGTCATAAAAATGAAGAATTAAAGAATGAAGAATGAAGAATGAGTAAGGTGTTCAACCGATTCTTCATTCTTATTTCTTCATTCTTCATTAAAAAATTAGTATTTATCTTCGTCGTATGGATTTCCTCCGCTTCCTATGTCATAGCCGTCGGGGTCGAAATCCTCCATGTCGTATTCCTGATCACCATAAAAGTTTTCGTCAAGGTCGAGCGATGAATCTGCTTTCATCTGTTCGTCGAAGTCTACGGTTTGTTTGGGTGGATTTCCTTCCTTGCGCGAACAAACTGCATGTTCCAAGTCCTTGCCGGTGATGATTTCCGACAGTTCGATAAAGAATACTCGTTCGGTCAGCGGGTCAAACACGTAAATCAGTTTTTGTTTTTCGTCTTCCAGCAATTCGCTCAGACGGGTATCTTTCATGACGAAAGTGTCTTCTTCCGAACTTCCTGTTCCCATATCTTCGAGGGTGATTTCGATTTCTTTTTCCCAGTCATCATCGCAGATAAAAAAGGAAGTCATCTGGTCGTTCTTGTAGTTTGTACATTTTAATATCGCTTCATGCAGGTCGTAGAATGAAGCATCTGAGTCAATTTTGATTTCTCTTAAGAAATCATCCACTTCATCTGATATGATTCTAAATTTGTATACCATAATTCTGTCGTTAATCTTAGATTGATGCGGTAAAGGTACAAAAATTTTTTATCGGATGATGCCTCTTTCCGAATTTTCGATAAAAGAAACGATGTATTCAATTTCGGGACTCATCGGGACTTCCTCTCTTACCTGTTGCAAGGCATCGGTCACGTTCTTGCCGTTATTGTAGATGATGCGGTAGGCGTTGTGGATATTTTCTATCAGTTCGTTCGAGAATCCGCGCCGGCGCAGGCCTACGATGTTGATGCCACTGTAGGCAATGGGTTCGCGTCCTGCGATAATATAAGGAGGGATGTCTTTGCTGAACCGGCATCCGCCCTGTATCATGACGTATCCTCCCACCCGGCAGAACTGGTGCATCAGTACGTTGGCGCTTACAATGGCATTGTCGTCGATGATGACTTCACCTGCCATTTTCGTGGAGTTTCCGATGATGCATCCGCTTCCGACATGGGTGTCGTGTGCCACATGTACGCCTTCCATGAGGAGGTTGTTGTTTCCTACGATGGTTTTCCCTTTGGCTGCGGTGCCCCGGTTGATAGTCACATTCTCGCGTATGGTGTTGTTGTCGCCTATTTCGGCTGTGGTCTCTTCTCCCCGGAATTTCAGGTCTTGCGGAATAGCTCCGATGACGGCTCCCGGAAAGATACGGTTGTTGTTGCCTATGCGTGAACCGTATAAGATGTTCGCATTAGGCATAATGGTATTGTTGTCGCCAATGACCACGTTCTTGTCGATGTAGACAAAGGGGCCGATTTCTACGTTCTCTCCGATGATTGCTTCGGGGTGTATGTATGCTAATGGACTGATCATGTTATTTGTTTTTTACTATTTGTGCCATAAATTCGGCTTCGCAAACGATTTTTTCTCCTACGAAGATATATCCTTTCATGGTAGAGATGCCGCGCCGAATCGGTGCCAGTAGTTCTACACGGAAGACAAGGGTATCGCCTGGCACTACTTTTTGGCGGAACTTCACATTGTCTATCTTCAGGAAGTAAGTGGAATATCTTTCCGGCTCTGCCAATGAATTGAGCACTAACAGGCCTCCCACTTGTGCCATGGCTTCTACTTGAAGCACACCCGGCATGACCGGCTCTTGTGGGAAATGCCCTTGGAAGAAAGGTTCGTTCGATGTGACATTCTTCACGCCTACGATGTGGTTGGCTCCGATAGCGATGACCTTATCCACCAATTGGAACGGATAGCGGTGAGGAAGGAGCTCGCGGATGCGGTTCACGTCCATCAAAGGCGGTTCGTTGCAATTATAGATAGGAGCCTGAATCTCGTGCAGGCGGATTTCCTTGCGCAATTGGCGTGCGAATTTATTGTTGATGGTATGTCCCGGACGGGTGGCGATGATGCGTCCCTTGATGGGTTTCCCGATTAGGGCAAGGTCGCCGATGATATCGAGCAGCTTATGGCGTGCTGGCTCGTTGGGCCATACCAAAGGGATGTGATTGATATATCCTAAATGGCTTGCGTCCATGTGCGGGACTCCCATGACATCCGCTAATTTATCGAAGTTTTCTTGGGTCATCTGCTTTTCGTAGATAACGATAGCATTGTCCAAATCTCCTCCCTTGATAAGCCCGGCATTCAGCAGAGGTTCGATTTCCCTCACGAATACGAAGGTGCGTGCCGATGCGATTTCGGTAGGGAATTCATCCATGTTCTCCAATGTGGCGTATTGGTTGGTCAGAATCTTGGAATCGTAAGAGATTAATACGTTTAAGCTGAATTTATCATCCGGCAAGACGATGATGGAAGACCCTGTTTCTTCATCGCGCACTTCGATTTTCGATTTGATGATGTAATAATCTTTCGGAGCGGTTTGTTCCTCAATGCCTACCCGCTGGATGCATTCTACGTATGCTTTCGAGCTTCCGTCTAAAATCGGAAGTTCGGGACCGTTTACCTGAATCAGGCAATTATCGATACCGGCTGCATAGAGGGCAGCCATGGCGTGCTCTACGGTACTTACTTTTACCCCGTTCTTAGCCAAAACAGTACCACGTGTGGTGTCTACCACATTATCCGCTATGGCATCGATGATGGGCTGGTCGTCCAGGTCGATGCGTTGGATTTTATATCCGTGGTGTTCGGGGGCAGGATTGAATGTCACGGTCAGCTTGACTCCGGTATGGAGACCCTTACCGTTCAGTGTAAAACTGCCTTTTAATGTTTTTTGTTTCAACATGGGCTTTATTTATTAAGTTGTTTCTTCAATTCTTCCAGTTCTTTTTGCATGCGTCTCATGTCTTCGTACATGTCGGGCAACTTCTTGTATATAACAGCTGAACGCGCAAAAAGTTTCGGGTCGATGGCGGGATATCCTATCAGGGTGCTGCCCGACTTGGTATTGCCCGGTATGCCCGATTGGGCTCCGATAGTCACGCGGTCGCCCACTTTGATATGTCCGGCTACACCTACTTGTCCGGCAAATACGCACCATTCGCCTATCTTGGCGGAACCCGCCACGCCTCCTTGCGAAGCCATCACCGTGTGGCTTCCTATCTCTACATTGTGGGCAATCTGAATCAGGTTGTCCAGCTTTACGCCCTTATGGATGATGGTGGCGCCCATCGTGGCACGGTCTACGCACGTATTGGCACCGATTTCCACATTGTCTTCGATAACGACAATACCGATTTGGGGAATCTTGTCATAGCCTTCGGCGGAGGGGGCAAACCCGAATCCGTCTGCGCCGATGACACATCCGGCATGCAGGATGCAATTGTTTCCCACCCGGCAATCCTGATAAATCGTGACATGGGGATAGAGCGTTGTGTTATTTCCTATTTTGGCATGGCTTCCTACGGTCGCATGCGGGTGGATGCAAGCGTTGTCTCCTATCTCCGCACCTTCTTCGATGCAGGCAAAGGGACCGATATAGACATCTTTCCCGATTTTAGCGGTCGGAGCAATGGATGCCAGCGGGTCGATGCCCGTCTTTTTCGGCTTGCTTTGTTCGTATAAAGTCAGGAGTTGAGCCAGGCTTTCGTATGCGTTGTCTACTTTAATCAAGGTTGCACTTACCGGTTGTTCCGGTTCGAAATCTTTATTGACCAGTACAATCGTTGATTGGGTTGTATATATGTAATGTGTATATTTCGGGTTTGAAAGAAAAGAAATGGCACCCGGCACGCCTTCTTCTATCTTGGCGAATGTATGTACGGTTGCATTCTCATTCCCTACTATTTCTCCGTGGATATATTCCGCAATTTGTTTAGCTGAAAACTCCATAACTTATCGTATCTTTTGGTTTTTCTATTAGTGTCTTTTAGTACGCTCCTTGTTTAATTATGCAAATTACGTATTTTTTTTTTATATAACCGTGCAAAATGTCAATTATTTATCTTTTTAGTGGTCTAAAACTGGTTAACCGATGTTTTTTTTGCTTTAGTCCTGCGGAACACGGCAGGTCTCGGAGGCGTATGCAACCGCTTGCGCATGCCGGTGCAAACGCTTGAGTCGGGGGATGCAGACGCTTGAGTGAGCCGATGCAAGTACATGCGTTTCGAGATGCATAAGCCCTCTCATTGTACCGCACGGGGCAGGTGCAATGAGAGGATGCGTGAGCCGGTTTACTCCTTATTATATTATATGGGCGGCTTTCAATTGTTCCGCCATTTGTTTCTGAACCTTTTCGGCTTCATTCTTGGCGGCTTGGGCGAAGGCTTCGCTCTTGTCGGCATAGATGATGGCACGGCTGGAGTTGACGATAAGTCCGCATTCGGGAGTCATGCCGTAGCGGCACACTTCTTCCAGCGAGCCTCCTTGTGCACCGATGCCCGGAACAAGCAGGAAATGGTTGGGTACAATCTTTCGGATGTCTTCGAACATTTTACCTTGGGTAGCACCCACCACATACATCATGTTCTGGTCGTTTGCCCATTCTTGTGACTTACGCAAGACTTTCTCGAAAAGCCGTTCACCTTCCTTGTCCTCCGTCAGCTGAAAATCGTGCGAACCTTTGTTCGAGGTCAGCGCCAGCAGGATGACCCATTTCTTTTCATAAGTAAGGAAGGGGGTCACACTGTCCTCACCCATGTAAGGAGCCACGGTCACGGCATCAATATCCAGTTCTTCGAAGAAGGTGCGGGCATACATGGCGGAGGTGTTTCCGATGTCACCACGTTTGGCATCGGCGATGATGAACTGGTCGGGATAGTTCTTCTTGATGTATTCCACGGTCTTTTCGAAGGCTATCCAGCCTTTTACGCCCATGCTTTCGTAGAAAGCCAGGTTGGGTTTATAGGCGATGCAATAGGGGGCTGTAGCGTCTATGATGGCTTTGTTGAACGCGAAAATCGGGTCTTCTTCCTTCAACAGGTGTTCAGGGATTTTCTTGATGTCGGTGTCCAGTCCTACGCAGAGGAAGGATTGTTTGCGTTTGATGTTCTCTAAAAGTTGTTGTTTGTTCATGTTGTGATTAAGTTTAGAGTTATTTTATTTTATAAATAAATATCCGTTGAAACTTAGATACGTATCATCAGGCTCTTGCTCGCTGTAGTTCAATGAGAAACGGGTCAGAATGAATGATTTCTCTAGTGAACTGCATCGGAGGACGGTTGGAGGCATTGGCTCTGTTTCGTACTGATTCAGCTCTTTTAGGATACTGAGGTCGAAGTAGAGGGTGTCGTTTGTCCCTTCTATCAATACGGGCAATGTTCCGTTTTTCCACCATGTTTCGGGCAATGCGTTGTCTGTGCCGGAGAATTGTTGTTCGATAGCCGTCAGTTTGTTGTATCCTTGCGGTATATTGACAGAAACTGGCGAAGACGTTTGTCCTCGGTAGGAATGGGATTCCGGTTCGGTTTCGGGTAATGTATAGAGTGAAACGTTTGAGGCAACCAGGTCCTGCAAGCTTTCCCATCCGAACCAGTCGCGCATGTAGCGGATACGGTCGTTCAGGTTTGCTGCCTGCGCATGGGGCATTTCTTTCAGGCAGGTTTCGTAGATGTCTTTCGATAAGGGAAGCGGGTGTGTGGTGGCCTGTTTCAGACTGGTTTCGATGTCCTTGTGTATTTTGTTGCGGGTGATGCTGGCATAATTGACCGGAAGTATCGATACCAGCAAGAAAATGCATGCAAACGATATTGGAATCCAACTGATACGCCGAGCCCGGTTGGTTAGCAGGCCGATGCATACCAGATAGCACCAGAGGTTGAATGTGAGCAGGTAAAGGCGGTTGATGGTGATGCCATAATCCTGCAGGCGGCGTCCGATGCTGACCGTCATCAGTATCAGCAGTGGCAGTGCCAATATGGGTAACCAGCGTGCAATCAGCCGGTCTGCCCGTTTCTCTTTTTCCATGCGTGCAGGATAAAGTCCGAACTCGATGATGATGCATCCTCCCATCATGATGGTCACGAGCCACGACACCCATCCGATAGGCAATTCCCAATTTGCGAGTATGTTGCCTGCATAGATGTACAATACAATCATGTAACCTATTTCCAATGGAAGAAACAGGTAATGGATGATGCTATTGAGGAATGCGTTGGGCAACGGGCGGTCGTTATGTTTTTCTTTCCCTTGGGGTAAAAGTCCCAGGAAGAGGAATAAGGCAAGGCATACGTTGCACAAGGTGAGAATGTAAAGGTAACATTTGTAGCTTACGTCTATGCCGAACAATGTATGAAGGGATAATATCAGCAAGCTGATGCCTCCACTCATGATGCTCCCGATAACCAGCGAAGTGGCTAGTGCGCCAATGCTGGATGTGGCAAAGTTCCAACTGGGAATGTCATTTTTTGCTTGGGTGAATGAGAGAAAAAATACCGATAGTCCCAATGCAAAAAGAGCCGCTGCATGGGCAATGCCGATTTCTGTAAGCGAACGTTCGGGCGAGAGGGAATACAAGAACCATGTGTCAGCAATGAGTAATGCATGCATGGTTATTTGTATCATCCATTTGCGTGAGTTTCGCTTGACCTCTTCACACCACAGATGCAAGGTGAGTGATAAAAGGGTGCCTGTAGAGAGATAATATCCTGTTACCCAAAATAATTTTTCATCACCTTTTGCTTCAATCGAAATAAGATGAAAGAGGTATAAGGTCAAGGCAAGAACAAACACTACCGTGACGGGGAAACGCTTCAAGGTCGTTTGAAACGTTCCGCCCATAGTTTGTAGTGCTTGTCGGAGCCATTGTCGGTTCATTGTTCTGGATAAATATAGATAAAGTTATAGTTCGCTTTCTTTCAATCTTTCGGCGTTTTCCGCCACTATCAGGTGGTCGATACAATCTTGGATGTCACCGTCCATAAAGGCGGCAAGGTTGTAGATGGTATAATTGATGCGGTGGTCGGTGATGCGTCCCTGCGGGTAATTGTAGGTACGGATTTTTGCCGAACGGTCTCCGGTGCTCACCATGGTTTTCCGCTTCGAGGCGATATCGTCGATGTACTTCTGGTGTTCCTTGTCATATATAAAGGTACGCAGGCGCGCGAGAGCCCGTTCCTTGTTTTTCGGCTGGTCGCGCGTTTCGGTACATTCTATCAGGATTTCTTCTACCACGCCCGTATTGGGGTTTTTCCAGTTATAGCGCAGGCGTACGCCCGATTCCACTTTGTTCACATTCTGACCTCCGGCACCAGAGCTTCGGAACGTATCCCATTTGATTTCGCCTTCATTGATTTCCACATCGAAGGGTTCGGCTTCGGGCAATACGGCGACAGATGCTGCCGAAGTATGTACACGCCCCTGGGTTTCGGTGGCGGGTACGCGTTGCACCCGGTGCACACCCGATTCGTATTTCAGTGTCCCGTATACCTTATCACCTGTCACGGAACAGATGATTTCCTTGAATCCGCCCGATGCGCCTTCGCTGGCACTCGATACTTCCAGCTTCCAACCTTTGCGCTCGCAATATTTCGAATACATGCGGAAAAGGTCTCCGGCAAAGATAGCCGCTTCGTCCCCTCCGGTTCCCCCTCGGATTTCGAGGATGGCATTACGGTCGTCCTGCGGGTCGGCAGGGATGAGCAGGAGCTTGATTTCCTCTTCCAGTTCCGGTATGCGTGTCTCGCATGCGGCGGCTTCCTCACGTGCCATTTCCTTCATTTCGGGGTCGCTTTCGTTCATCATCGCTTTGGCTTCCTCCAGCCCGGCAAGGCATTGCAGGTATTCCTTGCGTGCCTTCATCAGGTCGCCCAGCTCTTTGTATTCCTTGGTGAGCTTCACGTAGCGTTTCTGGTCGGCAATGACGGACGGGTCGGTTATCAGGGTCGATACTTCTTCAAACCGTGCCACCAGTCCGTCTAATTTCTCTAATAATGTATTGTTATTCTCTGACATATAAATTAACCTTCAATCAAATTGATGTATGTTTGTAAAGCTTCTATCTCTTTTTCTTCTACCAGTTGGCGGAAAAGAGCCGGATTCTTGTCTACATGCGATGCTTCAAGCGCCTGATAATATGCCAGTTTGCTTTCGGCATCTCCTTTTAGTAACACAAATACATAGCCGTGGCGCAACAGGTAAAGGTTCATCAGCAAACGCGAAGTCCGTCCGTTTCCGTCTATAAAAGGATGGATGCGTACCAACTCGTCATGCAGATAGGCGGCAATGTCTACCGGATGCACGCCTTGGGCTTCCATTTCATGGAAACGGAGCAGGAAGTCTTCCATTTGCTTTTCTATCAAATAAGGTTGGGGAGGAACGTGCCGGCTTCCTGAAATCAGTACAGGCACTGTGCGGTAACGTCCTGCGTTTTGCCGGTCGATACCTCGCAAGATAAGTGCATGAATCTGGAGGATGACACGTTCGGTCAGAGGTTCTTCTTTTTGCGCCAGTTCTTTGATAAATGCGATGGCTTCTTGATGGTTGATGGCTTCCAAGTGTTCGCGCATACTTTTTCCGCTTATCGTGAGCCCTTCTTCTACCACAAGTGCGGTTTCCTGCAAGGTCAACGTATTGCCTTCTATCCGGTTGCTTTCGTAGGTATATTCTATGTCGAGGGCTTCCCTTATTTTTTCCAATGCTTCTTTGGGAAGGGGGCGCAACGAGCCTAAACGCGATTTCATCGCATCCAGTTTCGCTAATAATGTATCGTTCTCTGACATCATAATAGGATTTTATCTCTGTTTCTTTTTTCGGGTTGGCACGTGTCGTGCATTATTCCCAAAGCTTTCTTGAAAAGTCTATTTGCCGGAAGACGATACCCCAACAGATGAGCCACCATACTATGCAGAACAGCAGCTCTTGGAACATTTTTTCCGAGAACGTGTGGTTCATGATGAGGGCAATGCAGGTCAGGGTAGAATCTATGGCTACGATGACACACGCCACGCTGATTAAAATAAAATATCCTCTCCGCACACATTGGTTTACACTGGCTAAACCTTTCCAACGGCTGACAAGGAATGCGGAGAGTATGATAATCAAACAGACTAACCGGATGTATGCCATATCAATACTTGAACTCCCCGAACTCACTCCGGATAATCAGTTCCTTATGGTCGCTCTCCTCGATGCGTCCTACTACTTGTGCGTCGATGTTGAACGATTTCGAGATGGCGATGACTTCTTCGGCGTGTTCGGGCGAGAGGTAAACCTCCAGACGGTGTCCCATGTTGAATACCTTGTACATTTCGTCCCAATCTGTTCCGCTCTGTTCCTTGATGGTGCGGAAGAGGGGAGGAACGGGGAAGAGGTTGTCTTTGATTACCCGGCAATTGTCGCCTACGAAGTGGAGCACCTTCGTCTGTGCGCCTCCCGAGCAATGCACCATGCCGTGTATTTCCGGACGGAGTGCATCGAGCAGCTTCTTGACCACCGGCGCATACGTGCGGGTAGGAGAGAGCACCAGCTTGCCGGCATCGATGGGCGAGCCTTCTACCGGGTCGGTCAGCTTCAGGTTTCCGCTGTATACCAGGTCTTCGGGCACGGCGTGGTCGTAGCTTTCAGGATATTTCTCCGCCAGGTATTTGGCGAACACATCGTGGCGTGCCGAGGTCAGCCCGTTGCTTCCCATGCCGCCGTTGTATTCTTTTTCATAGGTGGCTTGTCCGTAGGAGGCAAGTCCTACGATGACATCGCCCGGACGGATATTGGCATTGTCTATCACGTCGGCACGCTTCATGCGGCAGGTCACGGTAGAGTCTACGATGATGGTGCGCACCAGGTCGCCCACATCGGCGGTTTCGCCTCCCGTGGCATATACGCCTACACCCATGCCGCGCAGTTCGGCAAGCAGTTCATCCGTACCGTTGATGATGGCGGAGATTACCTCGCCCGGTACCAGCAGTTTGTTGCGTCCGATAGTGGACGAGACCAATATGTTGTCGACCGCTCCCACGCAGAGCAGGTCGTCGATGTTCATAATCAGCGCGTCTTGTGCGATGCCTTTCCATACCGACAGGTCGCCGGTTTCTTTCCAGTACAGGTATGCCAATGACGATTTGGTGCCCGCTCCATCGGCGTGCATGATGTTGCAATATTCAGGGTCACCGCCCAAGATGTCGGGTATGATTTTGCAGAATGCTTTCGGGAAGATACCTTTATCGATGTTCTTGATGGCGTTATGCACATCTTCTTTCGATGCCGACACGCCGCGTTGCATATATCGTTGGTTGCTCATAAGAATTTATGTTATAATATTGATTTATTGATTTGCAAAAATAGTGAATATTTCGGAGAATAGGAAACGCAAAGGCGTAAAAACGATGCCGGTAAGCAACTATTCATAATTTGTCAATTGGAAAAATTCCAGCGGTTCGCTTTCGTTCCCGCACCGGTCTACGGCGGTCACCGCCCAATAGAGGTATTCTTGCCAAGGCACTTCGGGCACATAGGTGTAGCGGGTGTCCTCGATGCGTGGGGCAATCAGGTTGAGGGGGTTCCGCGTGTCTACCGGATAAGTGTCCGACGCATAGAGGCGGTAATATACCGGCGAGAGGTTATCGGTAGAGGCTTCCCAGCGGAAACGGATGCCTCGGTCTAAAAGCGTGAAAGACGGCTCTTGGGGCTTGGCAGGTGCGATGCTGTCCGTCCATGTCATGGGCGGGACGAGTGCCGGAAGCGGGTAGAAATGTTGCCTCAGCTCGTCGAATACGCTTTTGGTATTGTCGAGCAGGAAGCGGGTACGGAAGTAAGCCTGTCCGTCCAGCCCGATGGAACGGATGAAATAGATTTGCCGGATGACTTCGTCCAGTTGCCAGTCCTGTTCTTTGGGGTGCAGGAAGTAGATGCCCAGTCCGGGCACAATCCACCGCCCGTATGCATTCTCTTTCCAGTCGAGGGCAAACGGGTAAAAGTGGTTTCCTTGGAAATACATCATGGGGAAAAGTGCATCGTGGATGCCTTCTTTCAACCATTGCTGGGCGTCCTGATACACCTCTTCATAGGCGTTCCAGCCGCGCGAAGAATAGCGTTCCGTATCGCGGTATTTGCCTATGGGCGAGCTGCTTACCTTTACCCACGGTTTCATCGACTTGACTTCGGTATATATCCGGCGCACGATGCGTGTGATGTTGTCCCGCCGCCATTGTGTCAGGCCTTGCCGTTTCCCATACTTGCGGTATGTGCTTTGGTCGGGGAAGCGTTCCCCCTGCTCGGGGTACCGGATGTAATCGAGATGGATGCCGTCCACATCGTATCCGGATACGATTTCGCGCACGATGTTTGCCAGATAATCGTCCGTTCCGGGATTGCCCGGGTCCAGGTACCAGCTTCCCTTGAATTGCCTGCAGAGCGAGGGGTGTTTGCGGGTCAGGGCGTTTTTCCCAAGCATCCGTATCTGGCGGGTGTTCCCGATGGGGATAGCCACGAGCCAGGCATGCAGTTCCATGCCCCGCCGGTGGCATTCTTCTATGGCGAATTTCAATGGGTCGTAGCCGGGATGCTTGCCTTCGGTACCCGTCAGCGATTCGGCGAAAGGCTCGAATGCCGAGGGGTAGATTACGTCTCCCCGCAGGCGGGTTTGGAAAAGTACCGTATTGAAGTTGGCTTGTTTCAGCTGGTCAAGGATATGGCATAGTTCGGCCTTCTGGCGTTCGATGCCTTGGGGAGAGACGGCTTTATGGCTAGGCCAGTCCATACCGCCCAGCGTAGTGAGCCACGTGGCGCGTATCTCGTATTTCGGGGCTGTTTGCGCGAAAGCGGTGAGGAAGGGGAAGAGCAGCAGGGCGAGAATCGTATATCGTAGCTTTTGTCTCATGTCGTGATGTTTTTAGGCGGGCAAAGATACAAACATTTTTCTTTTTTATTACTTTTGCGGGCGATGTTTATAAATGTGTTTTTGTTTGAAACGCGGATTAACGCGGATTATTTGATGTATTCTGTAGTCCCAGTGGGGTCGTGGATATTTATTAAATATAATCTGTGTTAATCTGCGCTAATCTGCGTTTCAAAAACGATAAGGATAAGTATGAAAAAGCAAGTTGTATTATTGGCAGCCCTGCTGGGAGGTACACTGGCAGGCAATGCGCAGAAGAAAGGATTCGACTATAAATTTTATGGTCAGGTGCGTACCGATTTGTTCTATAACAGCCGGTCGAATTCGGAAACGGTGGACGGACTGTTCTATATGTATCCGCTGGATAAAGTGGAAGACCCTAACGGAAAAGACCTGAACGACAACGGGAACAGCGATTTCTATACCCTTTATACCCGTTTGGGCGTGGACGTGACGGGACCGATGCTGGGCAAGGCAAAGACTTCGGCAAAGGTGGAAGTGGACTTCCGCGGTTCGGGCACAACGTATTCGCTCTTCCGCATCCGCCACGTGTATTTCAATCTTGACTGGGGCAAGTCGGCGTTGCTGGTGGGGCAGACCTGGCATCCGCTCTATGGCGATGTGGCTCCCGAAATACTGAACCTCAACATGGGTGCTCCTTACCAGCCCTTCAGCCGCGCTCCGCAAATCCGGTACCGCTTCACTTCGGAAAACTTCCGCCTGACCGCCGCCGCTATCTGGCAATCGCAATACCTCTCGGTAGGTCCCAGTTCCAACGAGCCGGGCGCTACCGCTACCCGCAAGCACCAGGATTTCATCAAGTGGAGCAGCATCCCCGAGGTGTATGTGGGCGTGGATTACAAGCGGCCGGGCTTGATAGCCGGTGCCGGCGTACATGTCAGCTCCATTACGCCCCGTACCCAGTCGGAAACCGGGAGCGGCACGTATAAGGTGGACGAACGCATCACCGGCATTTCGGGCGAGGCGCATGTGAAATACACGTGTAACAATTGGCTGGTAGCCGCCAAAACCGTATTGGGCACCAACCTGACGCAATCCAGCACCGTAGGCGGATACGGCATCCGGAGCATCGACCCCGTGACCGGCGAGCAGGAGTATGCGCCGCTCCGCACTTCTACTACGTGGGTGAACGTGGCATACGGCAAGACGTGGCGTCCGGCATTGTTCTTCGGTTACCTGAAAGGCTTGGGGGCTACGGAAGAAGTGCCCTACGGCACGTTAGGCACAGGAACCACCCTCGACCAGCTTTTCACCGGCACCGCCGAACTGACTTATAACCGCCCGCACTGGAAGTTCGGTGCCGAATATTCGGTGTGCAACGCCTGGTACGGCGATGAATTCGATGCGAAAGCCAAGGCGCTTTCTTCGCATACCGTCTTGAACCACCGCTTGGTAGTGACGGCTATTTTCCAGTTTTAAGGGGAAAAGTGTACCCGATTCCATGGCATCCCCGAAATGCCTATCGGTGACATTACGCCGAAGCATGTCTGTATCCGTGCATGCGAGGACGCTGAGTTCCGCTATTGCAAGAACGTACACCAGAAGGATGTGGAAGTTCAGGTAGTGAAGTAATCGGTTGGTTTCCATAGCGTTTTGTGATTTTGGTTCGAAGGCAAAGGTACGTCTTTTTTCCCGTCCGGCAATGGATTTGAAACGGGTGGGTGTGAAAATCTGTTAACGCTATGCGGCGATTGTTTGTATGATGCTGTAAATGAGTTGTATATGAATTATAAAAAATGAATATCCGCAAACATCCCATGTAGGGGCGTATCGCATACGCCCGAATGCGTCCACTTATCCACGTGGATGTCTTCAGGGCGTATGCGATACGCCCCTACAGCTTGTTTGGCGAAATGCGGTATTCACATAGGGTAATTTGAAATCACGTTATCCTACATTTTTCGCAAGCACAACAAACAATCTAACAGTTCTAACAGATAACAGTTATCTAAATTGAAAAATTGAATCGCAGAAAGTGCGCATATAAATATAATATATTATATATATTTATATATAATATATTATATTTATTAACATTCTCTCTACTCGTCGCTCGCTTGCCGTTTTCAAAAAAAGAACTGTTATCTGTTAGAACTGTTAGATTTATTGACGGATTGCAAATTCGGCGTAGCAAATTTATATGTTATGCGCATATATATATGCATAAGCCATTCCAGTTAAGTGCAGGAGGGGTAGCATATAGCTGCATCGCGCCCCGGAAAAGCTTGCATGATTCAAAACTTTTTCGTAATTTTGTAGCGTAACCAAAACCTGATGCTATGCCGTTTCTACCTTTGTTTTTGCCCTTGTATTTTGCCTCTTGTGTATGTTTTTCCATGTTGATTTTGAGTAAGAAGCCTTATCTTCGCAGCATCAAGATAATCAACGGAAACATTTATTTTAAAAAAGAAAAACGATACATGAAGAAACAGTTACTTTATTCGTTGGCTGCCCTTACGCTGGCAGCATGTGGCGCGGAGAAGCAGGAACCCATCGACCGCCGGGCGTTGGTGGAGCGCAACAACCCGCAAGTGGCGGCGATGGATTCGCTATCGTCGCTCTCGGTGGGGAACGGCGAGTTTGCCTATACCGTAGACGCGACCGGGCTTCAGACTTTCCCCGAAGTGTATAAGAACGGAGTGCCTCTGGGCACACAGAGCCAATGGGGCTGGCACAGCTTTGCCAATACGGGCAACTACAAGCCCGAAGACGCCCAGAAGGAATACGATTTCGGGCGCGGGCACAAGGAGGTGTATGCGTGCCAGTTCAAGGAAGAAGGCCGTCAGAAAGACGCTTCCAACTGGCTTCGCGTCAATCCGCACCGCCTGCATCTGGGCATTGTGGGCCTGGAGCTGGACGAGTCGGTTACGCCCGACCAGGTGAAGGATATCCGTCAGACGCTGGATATGTAGGACGGAGAAATCACCAGCAGCTTTTCGCTGGACGGAACCCCTTACCGGGTACAGACCGTTTGCCATCCTGAACGCGACATGATAGCCGCACGGGTGTCTTCCACTGCTCCTGCGGGCATCAAGCTCCGTTTCCCTTACCCTACGGGCAAGCATTGCGACGATGCGTGCGACTGGGAAGCGAACGACAAGCATTCGACTACGGTGGTGGAACAAGACGGGCAGAGCGCCGTGCTGAAACGCCAGCTGGACGCCACGACCTATTATGTGACGGTGCGTTGGGAAGGCGATGCTACCCTGAAGGAGAAAGAAAAGAACTATTTCGTCCTGACTCCGGCAGACACGGCTTTTGCCTTTACCTGCCAGTTTACGCCCGAGCCGTCTGACGCGCCTGCCGTGACGTTTGCCCAGTCGGAACAGGCTGCATCGGCGTATTGGAACACGTATTGGACGAAAGGCGGGGCGGTGGACTTCTCGCTTTGCACCGATCCGCGCGCCAAGGAACTGGAACGCCGCGTGGTGCTGAGCCAGTACCTGATGGCTATCCAGTGCGCAGGCTCTACGCCTCCGCAGGAAACGGGCCTGACGTATAACTCGTGGTTCGGAAAGTTCCATTTGGAAATGATTTGGTGGCATCAGGCGCATTTCGCCTTGTGGGGACACCCCGAAATGATGGGACGCACCTTGGGCTGGTATGAAAAGGCGGAATCCGTAGCCCGCCAGATTGCCGAGCGCCAGGGATTCGAGGGCGTGCGCTGGATGAAGATGACCGACCCGAGCGGCATCGAAGCGCCGTCGAACGTGGGAAGCTTCCTCATCTGGCAGCAGCCTCACCTGATTTACCTTGCCGAACTGCTTTACCGTGCCGAGCCGTCGGACTCGATTATCCGGAAATATAACAAGCTGGTACAGGAAACCGCCGAGTTTATGTACTCGTTCGCTACCTACGACAAGGCGAACGACCGCTATATCCTGAAGGGCGCCATTCCGGCCCAGGAAACCTTGCGTGCCGCCGATACGGTAAATCCTCCTTTCGAGCTTTCTTACTGGCATTATGCCATGGGCGTGGCTCAGGAGTGGCGCGAACGTGCCGGCATGGAGCGTGTGCCCGAATGGGACGTGCTGATAGAGAAACTCTCTCCGCTGGCATACAACGAAGACCACCTGTATCTTGCCGCCGAGACCGCTACGGATACGTATAAGGACATCCGTTTCACCTCCGACCACATGGCGGTGCTGGGTGCCGTGGGCATTCTTCCGATGAACAAGCTCATCCATGCCGACTATATGCGCAACACTCTCGACTGGGTATGGGACAACTGGAACTGGAACAAGACCTGGGGCTGGGATTACCCGATGACCGCCATGGACGCGGCACGTCTGGGCGAGCCTGAAAAGGCGGTGGGAGCCTTGCTGATGGACAAGCGCACCAACACGTATCTGGTGAACGGGCACAACTATCAGGACGGACGCCTGCGCGTGTATCTGCCGGGCAATGGCGGCTTGCTTACCGCCGTGGCGATGATGTGTGCAGGCTGGGACGGTTCGGAAGGCGTGAACCCCGGATTCCCGAAAGACGGTACGTGGAACGTGCGTTGGGAAGGCTTGAAGCCGATGCCGTGAGTGTGATTTACGATTTGGCGATTTGCTATTTTACTATTTTGGTGGAGACGTCACATTTATGAGGGGGTATCAAAATAAAAACACTATCAAAAAAAGTAATGTCATCCTAGACAAAGTGCAGGATCTCGTATGCATAGTTTTCTGTTTCCGGGATCCTGCGCTCATGCTAGGATGACAAAATGAAGGTTGATTTCAATTTCAATTTCAATACACCCTCAGGTTATTCCTTTATTGGAAAATTTAAACAGGCTCTAAATATTCCTATTCGCTCAGGCTCAATGTGAGTGCTTCCTGCTGGGGTACATAGTCGTTCTGGAAGAAACGGCTTGCACGGAGCAAGTGGCGCCAGATGCTTACTAACTCTTGTGTTTCCTGTAAGATATTCAGGTACACCATGGCAGCTTTCAGGTTTGTGTTGTCTGTCTCCTGCAGGCGGTTCATCTGTGCCTTACGCAGAGCTGAAATCTTGTTTTTCAAGGCATCACCTTTCACCAGAATTTCATCGGTGTCGGCGTAGTTGTTATTCTCGATATCGGCCCGGGTACTTTCCATCAGTTTGCAGAGTTCTTCCCGGATGGGCAGGAAGTCGGCTATGCTTTCTTTCGAGATGGGGTTGAAGTTGTTGTCAACGTGTTCCTTGCAAGGCTCGCAGATACGCTTCAGGCAGTAAAGCATCTGTTCGCAGCTGTTGCTTCCAAGGTGAAACCATGTGTTTTTTTCGATGGCAATGGCGATGGGGATGCGGCGCAGGCCGAGGATTTCCTTGCGGCGGCGTTTTTTCAGCATCTTGCGTTTTTCTTCTGCCGAGTTCATTCCCTTCTTCAAGCTCTTCAGGTCTTCGTTGATGAAACCGTCGGTTACCTGTACGTAGGTTTTCTCTGTATAGTCGATGTATTCCGACAACGTTTCTCTGACGTGCTGGCGCAGGAGGGTAAAGGTTTCGTTTTTATCTTTGGTAGACATCATGCGCTTGAAGATGTCATCTTGTTTTTCTGCTTTTTGCTTTTCGCTGAACTTGATGTTGCTTCTTACCAGCAGGAATACAGCCACGCAGATGAAAATGAACATGCCCACAAAGCTGGTGTAATACATCAAGACGGTGACGATGGCACAGATAGTAAATGCCACAAACGCGGTGATGAACCATCCGCCGATGACGGAGAACATTCCGGTGATGCGATAGACTGCACTTTCGCGTCCCCAGGCGCGGTCGGCTAATGATGAGCCCATGGCTACAATGAAAGTGACGTAAGTGGTAGAAAGGGGTAATTTCATCGTAGTACCGATGATGATGAGCAATCCCGAGAGAACAAGGTTGACCGAAGCACGCACCATATCAAATGCTGCGCCGTTTGCCAGAATTACTTCATCTTTGTTGAAACGGCTGTCAATCCACTTGCGTACGTTGGCAGGGATGACACGTACAAGGAACTCATTGGTCGCGGTAGCACGGCGTACGATGGTTCTCGCTATGGCCGATGAGCCGAACATTTCGTCGCCTTCTTCCTGACGCGAGAGGTCGACCGAAGTCTTGATAACGTTTTGTGCTTTCTTCGAAGTGGCAAGTGCGTAAACCATTACCAATCCCGATAGAAAAAGGAAGATCATTGGTGTTTTGGCGGATGACATCAGCGAGTTCATCATGAAATCGTGTATGCCCGCTCCGTTGGCATTTGCCACATAGTCCATATAGGAAGAATAGCCTGCGAGTGGCACACCGATGAAGTTCACCAGGTCATTGCCTGCAAAGGCGAGTGCCAGTGAGAAAGTACCTAACAAGACAATGATGCGGAACACATTCACCTTGCACCAGTGCAGGATTTGCATCAGCAGGGTGAAGAAGACGAAACATCCTAAAATCAGCATGGAATTATGGTTGTTGATCCACTCAAGCGTTTCGGGAGAAATATAAGGTGAACTTTTCAGTCCTTGAATAAGGATGAAGTAGGCAAGTGCCGTAGTAGAGAGGCCACCGAAAATGCCGATGGTCCACGAGAGGTTTTTCTTGTAGTTGAAGCTGAAAATGAGTCGGGAGATGTATTGCACCACCGTACCGGCTATGAAGGCGATGGCAACGGAGAGGAAGATTGCCATGATGACCGAGAATGCTTTTTCGGTGTTCATCATGTCTCCTAATGAATACATGCCTGTTTCATCGCCTATGATTTTCAGTATTGCCAGAATGAACGTACCTCCCAGCAGTTCGAACACCATGGAAACTGTGGTGGAAGTGGGAAGCCCTAACGTGTTGAACACATCGAGCAATACCACGTCGGTAACCATTACCGCCAGCAAGATGCACATGATTTCGTAAAAACTGAAATTGGAAGGTTGGAAGATACCGTGTCGGGCGATATCCATCATGCCATTGCTCATAATGGCCCCTAAGAAGACTCCTGCGGCTGCTACGATAATGATAGTGCGAAACTTGGCGACTTTTGCGCCTACAGCCGAATTCATAAAGTTCACGGCGTCATTGCTGACACCCACCAGCAAGTCAAATACCGCCAGCATGAAAAGGAATATTACAATTCCTAGATAAACAGTTTCCATATTGTTGTTAGCTTGTTTTTCGGGTACAAAATTAGGTAAAATTCGCTTAATACATATTACAAAACTGTTACAAAATAAAAGAAAGATAATTTCATGCCCGGTTATTATGTTTATAAACAGATATTTCGTACCTTTGTACCCAAATAAAGAAATATTCACTTTTTAAAAAGTAGTAGTATGTCAGAAGTAAAGAAGATAAAAAGAGCTTTGGTGTCCGTTTACCATAAAGACGGACTGGACGAGATAATCCGCCTGTTGGCGAATGACGGTGTGGAATTCCTTTCTACGGGCGGTACGCGCCATTTTATCGAAGGATTGGGATATAAGTGTGAAGCTGTGGAAGATGTGACGGGATATCCTTCCATTTTAGGCGGCCGTGTGAAGACTTTGCATCCGAAAGTATTCGGAGGTATCTTATGCCGTCGTAGCCTGGAAGACGACCAGAAGCAGGTACAGCAATATGAAATACCGGAAATCGACCTTGTGATTGTTGATTTGTATCCATTCGAGGATACCGTGGCATCGGGTGCCGGTGAACAAGATATTATTGAGAAAATCGATATAGGCGGCATCTCGTTGATTCGTGCTGCAGCAAAAAATTTCAATGATGTGGTTATCGTGGCGAGCAAGGCACAGTACGCTACCTTACTGGATATTTTGAAGCAGAGAGGTGCGAAGACCACGCGTGAGGAACGCCGTCAGTTGGCTTGTGAAGCGTTTGGGGTGTCTTCTTCGTATGATACTGCTATCCATAATTGGTTTGAGGGTAAATAATCGGAAGCGGTTCCGGCTTGGAGTGTCCGACATTTCAATCTTGAATTTTTAATTTTGAATTTTAACCATGGGACTGTTCTCTTTTACACAGGAAATAGCGATGGATTTGGGTACGGCGAACACCATCATCCTGAGCAATGATAAAATAGTAGTAGACGAGCCGTCGGTAGTGGCGCTGGACCGCCGTACGGACAAGATGATAGCTGTGGGCGAGCGTGCGAAGCTGATGTACGAGAAAGAAAACCCGAATATCCGCACTGTGCGTCCGCTACGCGATGGAGTGATAGCCGACTTTAATGCATGTGAGCAAATGATGCGCGGGCTGATAAAGAAGGTGAATCCGGGACGCCGTCTGTTTACCCCCTCGTTGCGGATGGTGATTGGAGTTCCTTCAGGTTCTACCGAGGTGGAACTGCGTGCTGTGCGTGATAGTGCCGAACATGCAGGAGGGCGCGATGTTTATTTGATTTTTGAACCGATGGCGGCTGCTATCGGCATCGGGCTGGACGTGGAGGCACCCGAAGGCAATATGATTGTGGATATAGGTGGTGGCTCAACCGAAATTGCCGTTATTTCATTGGGAGGTATCGTATCGAATAATTCCATTCGTATTGCAGGCGATGACCTGACAGCAGACATTCAGGAGTATATGAGCCGTCAGCATAACGTGAAAGTGAGCGAGCGTATGGCTGAACGTATCAAGATACACGTGGGAGCGGCATTGACCGACTTGGGTGACGATGCTCCGGAGGATTACGTTGTACGGGGTCCTAATCGCATTACGGCTTTGCCGATGGAGGTACCGGTCTGCTATCAGGAAATAGCCCATTGTCTGGAAAAGAGCATTGCCAAGATAGAAACCGCCGTGCTGAATGCACTGGAGAACACTCCGCCGGAATTGTATGCCGATATCGTGAGCAACGGCATTTATTTGGCGGGTGGAGGAGCTTTGTTGCGTGGGCTTGACAAGCGTCTGACCGACAAGATAAACATTCCGTTCCACATTGCCGAGGATCCTTTACTGAGTGTGGCAAAGGGTACGGGCATCGCATTGAAGAATGTAGATCGCTTTTCGTTCCTGATGCGATGACGGGGGTATGCGGAACCTGCTGAATTTTTTGCTGAAATATGATTACTGGCTGCTTTTCATTGTATTGGAAGTAGTCAGTTTCACTTTGTTGTTCCGTTTTAACAATTACCAGGGAAGCGTGTATTTCACATCTGCTAACGGGATTGTGACATGGGTAGACAAGGCGGTGAGCAGCATCACGTCTTATTTTGGTCTGCGGGAAACGAATCAGGATCTGACTCGCCGCAACGTGGAACTGGAATTGGAGGTGGAACGTTTGAGCCGTGAGCTGGATGCCTATATGAAAGACAGTATGGCGGTGGTGCGGATGCGGCAAAGTGCTCCGGATGCTTATTGGGTAACCTCGGCACGTGTAGTGAACAACAGTTTGACGCGTAGTGACAATTATGTTACGATTGATAAAGGTACGGCGGACAGTGTGTATGCTGAGATGGGAGTGCTGAGCGGGAATAGTGTAGTGGGGGTGGTGTACCGTGCTTCGGCGCATTACGCGCTGGTGCTTCCGGTGTTGAATTCGAAAAGTAACATCAGTTGCAAGATACGTCGTACCGATTATTTTGGCGTGCTGAAATGGGAAGGTGGTTCATCGCAATATGCATGGCTGCAGGATATTCCCCGTCATGCCGAGTTTTCATTGGGCGATACAGTGGTGACCAGTGGGCATAGTGCCATTTTTCCGGAAGGTGTGCCGGTGGGGATGGTGGATGACCGCAAGGATAGCCATGACGGGCTTTCGTATTTGTTGAAAGTGCGTTTGTTCACCGATTTTGCACGGTTGACGGATGTTAGTGTGATTTGTTACGACGGACGTGCCGAACAGGTATCATTAGAGGATAGTATTAAATAAGGTATAAAGGATAATTTATGGTTCAGGCGTTGCATCGTGTTGTGTGGTTCGTGGTTTTGGTATTGGTTCAGACCCAGATTCTGAACCATGTACATATCATGGGTTATGCTACGCCGATGGTATTCATATATTATATCTTGGTGCTTAACTCGGAAATCTCGCGTAAGACCATTTTATTGCAAGCTTTCGTATTGGGATTGTGTGTGGATATATTCAGTAACACGCCGGGGGTGAATGCAGCATCTGCTACTTTACTGGCATTTGCCCGGCGTTTTTTGTTACAGATGCAGATGCTTCGCGAAACTACCGATGACTATGAACCTGGAATACGTAGTATGGGGGTGGGAGCCTTCTTGCGCTATGTGTCGAGTGCAACGCTATTGTTTATCATTGCCGTGCGCCTGACGGATGTGTTTAATTTTCAGCATGCAACAGGGCTGGCATTGCGCATCGTGACGGATACCGTAATGACAGTCATTTGCATCATGTGTGTAGATGCGATGAGGAGGAAAAGGTAGTGGACCGGATTTATCGTTTGGCAAGAAGGAGGTATGTGATAGGCGGTGTGGTGCTGGTTGTGGTCATACTTTTTATCTTGCGTCTGTTCGTCTTGCAAATCTTGAGTGACGATTATAAGAAGAATGCCGAAAGCAATGCTCTGCTCAGAAGGGTGCAGTATCCAAGTCGGGGAGTGATGTACGACCGTACAGGAAAATTGTTGGTATACAATCAGCCTGCTTATGACATTACGGTCATTATGAAAGAAATCACTCAGCTTGATACAATGGACTTGTGCCGTACGCTGAAGGTTACGCCCGAATTTGTGCGCCGCCGTTTCCAGGACTTGAAGAACCGTCGCCTTAATCCGGGTTATTCGCCCTATACGCATCAGGTGTTTCTTACGCAACTTTCGGCAGAGGATTGTGGTGTGTTTCAGGAAAAGATGTTTATGTTCCCTGGTTTTTACATCCAACGCCGTACCATCCGCCAATATACGTATCCAGCAGGAGCACATATCTTGGGAGACATTTCTGAAGTGTCTAAAAGCGATATTGAAAAGGATGAGTATTATGCTCCGGGTGACTTTATCGGAAGTCTGGGTGTCGAGCGTTCGTACGAAAAACAGTTGCGGGGAGAAAAGGGGGTAGAAATCTTGTTGCGTGATGCTCACGGACGTATACAAGGCAACTACATGGACCGGAAATTCGATAAGTCTCCGGTTCCTGGTAAAAATCTGACATTGAGCCTTGATATCGAACTCCAGATGTTGGGTGAACGGTTGTTGGAAGGAAAAATCGGGAGCATCGTGGCGATAGAGCCTTCTACGGGTGAAGTGTTATGTTTGGTATCGTCTCCTACTTATGATCCTAGTTTGATGATTGGGCGTAACCGTGGAAAAAATCACCTGAAAATGGCCCGTGACCCTTGGAAACCCTTGTTGAACCGTGCTATTATGGGAACGTATCCGCCTGGTTCTACTTTCAAGACTACTCAAGCTCTGACTTTTTTGCAGGAAGGTATCATTGTTCCGGGTACGATGTATCCGTGTGTGAAAGGATTTTCGTTCCGTGGGCTTCATGTAGGTTGCCATGCCCATCCTTCGCCTTTATCCTTGGTGCCGGCGATAGCTACTTCGTGCAACGGTTATTTTTGCTGGGGCTTGTATCACATGATTGGGGCACGGCAGAAGTACGGCACTGTACAGAAGGCGATGAACACGTGGCGCGACTATATGGTTTCGATGGGATTCGGATATACACTGGGTATAGATTTACCGGGCGAGAAACGCGGTATGATTCCCAATGCTCAGTTTTACGACAAGGCATACCGTGGTTCGTGGAATGGTCTGACCGTTATCAGTATTGCCATCGGCCAGGGGGAAGTTACGGCTACTCCGTTGCAAATAGCAAATCTGGGGGCTACGATAGCCAACCGTGGATATTTTGTTACGCCTCATGTGGTGAAAAGCATTGAAGGGGAGCAGCTTGATTCTTTGTATCGCGAACGCCGGTACACGAAGGTGTCAGAAATGCATTACGAAGAAGTAGTGCAAGGAATGCGTTCGGCGGTGTTGGGAGGTACATGCCGGATGGCAAATCTGCCGGATATCGAAGTATGTGGAAAGACAGGTACGGCACAGAACCATGGAAAAGACCATTCAGCCTTTATGGGGTTTGCTCCGATGGACAATCCGAAGATAGCGATAGCTGTTTATGTAGAAAACGGTGGATGGGGTGCAACTTATGGTGTACCCATTGGCCGTTTGATGATAGAACAATACCTTACGGGAAAACTGACGGAAGCTGATGAGGCTTTGGCTTCCGACATTCAACACAGAAGGATAGATTATGGCATACAGGAAAGATAGTTGGTGGAAATCGGTGGACTGGTGGACCGTGTCGCTTTATTTGATTCTGGTGACGTGTGGATGGTTCAGCGTATGTGGGGCAAGCTATGATTATGGTGAGCCCAATTTTTTCGATTTGACTACGCGGGCAGGTAAACAATTGATGTGGATAGGGTGTTCACTGGTCTTAGGCTTTGTATTGCTGATGTTGGAAGATCGACTTTATGATACGTATGCTTATCTGATATATGGGATTCTGTTGCTTTTACTGTTTGGCACCATTTTTAATCCACACGAGATAAAGGGGTCACGTTCATGGATTGTGCTGGGACCGGTCAGTCTTCAGCCGGCTGAGTTTGCCAAATTTGCCACAGCACTTGCTCTTGCCAAGTTTATGGGCGAATATACTTTTTCTATCGACCGGTGGAAGGACATGGTAGTGGCACTAGCCATTATCTTGGTACCGATGATATTGATTGTATGCCAGAAAGAAACGGGGTCTGCACTTGTTTATTTGTCTTTTTTCCTTGTGTTGTATCGCGAAGGCATGACTGGGTCTATATTATTTGCCGGCGTTTGTGCTGTAATTTATTTCATTGTGGGGATACGTTTCAGTGGCGACTTGATGGGGGATGAATTGACTTCATGGGGGGAGTTTTCCGTGATGGCTTTGATTATAGCATTCTCCGCTTTGCTTGTAAGTTCGTATTGTCGTGAAAGTCGTAAGCCGGTAATTTTTATATTGTCATTCGGCTTGGGACTCATGTTGCTCAGTCTGTTGTTTTCGCTTTATGTAATTCCGTTTAATGTGGCATACGTCCAGCGTATTGTATGTGTGTGTTTGTGTTTATACCTGCTTTATTTGGGCTTGCATGAGCGGATTCGGAATTATTTTTATATTTTTTTATTCACCATCGGTTCGGTAGGCTTTTTCTTTTCCACAGAATATGTATTCAACAATGTGCTTGAAGCGCATCAACAGATTCGTATAAAAGTGTTGTTAGGAATGGAAGATGATCCTACAGGGGCTGGTTATAATGTGAATCAAAGCAAGATTGCCATTGGTTCGGGAGGATTTTTAGGAAAAGGATTCCTGAACGGTACGCAGACAAAATTGAAATATGTACCCGAACAAGATACCGATTTCATCTTCTGTACGGTAGGTGAAGAACAGGGTTTTGTCGGTTCGGTTACAGTCATTCTTTTGTTTGCTGTCTTTATTTGGCGTTTGATTCATCTGGCTGAGCGGCAAAGTACCCGGTTCGGCAGAGTGTATGGTTATAGTGTCTTGAGCATCTTTTTCTTCCATCTCTTTGTTAATGTAGGAATGGTATTAGGGCTGACTCCCGTTATTGGCATACCGTTGCCTTTTTTCAGTTATGGAGGTTCATCGCTTTGGGGATTTACTATCCTGTTGTTTGTCTTTTTGCGTATTGATGCGGCTCGTGAACGATAGGCGGATACCTGCATCGGTAATTCCTTGCAGGCAGGAGTCTTTCATTACCTGGACCAGTTGAAGCAAGGTGTCGGCAGAAGTTAGCGTAATATTTCCTACGCTTAAAGCATACTGATATAGGCTACCCGCATTTCCTTTTCCTTTCCAGTCGCCTTTTGATGAGGCAAGTTCAACATGGAATGTATCTGGCGGAAAGGAATCAAGCGGGTGGATTAAAGCAATCCAAAGATCCCGGTAGGGGTACATTTCGGTATGTCGCAATCCGATTTCCAATTCGTACCGGTTCCCGGTAAGTGTGTCGGGGATGGTGAACGAAAGGGTGTCTTTTCGTTTCCAACCTTGTATAGGAATCGCTTGGTAGCGGTGGAATACTGTAGGATTGTTTTCGCATCCTGTAAGTAAAACGGTTATGATAGACAGGGAAAACAATTTAAGTAGTTTCATGTTTTGAGTTCGGTTTAGACACAGAGACACGGGGTAATGCCTGCGTCTCTGTGTGGAAAATCACGGATGATTTGTATCGTTTGTTTACATTTGCGGCTGCTGGGGGGCGTTTCCTCCTTCATCAGCGTTTCCTTTGTTCTTAGGGCGACGGTTGTTGTTCCGGTTTGGTTTTCCTCCATTATTGTTGGCAGAAGCAGGGTGATTCGTGTTTTCTGCTTTTGCTCCTTCTTTGGTTTGGGCGGTTACAGCGGGCAGTTTTTTAGTATTTTGTTTGACAGGTCCTGCCGGCAATTGTTTGTTTACACCTGCTTCTCCTTGCTGTTCATTATTTTTATTTTTTGGGCGTTCAACTTTATTTTTTTGTTTTTTGCTATGTGGCGCAGAGTTTTTTGTTTCTGTTGCATTGCCTCCATTCGGTTTAGTGTTATTTTGCATTTCCTGTGCGTTGGCGTTGCGTTGTTTCTCCGGATTCTTTTTCTTCTTTTTGTTTTTGCCACTCTTGTTTTTATCAAATCTGGTAACACTTTCTTGTTCCAGCAAATCTTTTGATTTCGGGTCTTCGGCATCATTGTCTGCCGCAAGTTTGACCGGTTTTTCCCCTTGCTTGTTCATGTTAATGATTTCGAATGCGCGTTTGGGTGAAATGGTCACTTCGTTGGCAAGGAAATTCTTATCGGTAGAGTAAGTGATGGCTCCTCTTAATATATCTGCTTTGAAATAATAATAGGTGGAATCAGCGGTTTCCAGGGTAATTTCTTTGCTGGGCAGCCTTTTCTGACATTCCACGTAAGCATCCACTTCGTAATTGAGACAACATTTCAATTTGGCGCACTGACCGGCAAGCTTTTGTGGGTTGAGTGAAATATCTTGATAGCGTGCGGCACTGGTGGAGACAGAGACAAAGTTGGTCATCCACGTAGCGCAGCATAATTCGCGTCCGCAAGGTCCGATACCACCGATACGTCCAGCTTCCTGACGGGCTCCGATTTGTTTCATTTCGATACGCACGCGGAACACTTCAGCCAGTACTTTGATAAGTTGGCGGAAATCTACACGTTCATCGGCGATGTAATAAAATATAGCCTTGTTTCCATCTCCTTGGTATTCTACGTCACCGATTTTCATTTGTAGTCCTAATTGCAAGGCTATTTGCCTTGAGCGAATCATAGTGTCATGTTCGCGGCTTTTGGCTTCACGGTATTTTTCCAGGTCCACAGGTTTGGCTTTGCGGTAGATACGGCGTATTTCAGCATCAGGTTTAATGTTTGCCTTGCGCATCTGTAACGGTACCAGACGTCCTGTCAAGGTCACTACACCAATGTCGTGTCCAGGACTGGCTTCTACGGCTACGGTGTCCCCTTTTTCCAGTTTCAGGCGGTTACTGTTTTTGTAATATCCTTTTCGTGTATTCTTGAATTGGATTTCCACCATGTCTTCCAGTTCGGCATTGCCTGGAATATCGGCAAGCCAGTCGTACGTATTCAGTTTGTTATCTTGTTTTCCGCAGCCCTTGCAGCACAAGGAGCCGCTTCCGTTTTTTAATATAAATTTATTCTCCATATAAGTATTCTGTTCTTGAGTTCTTGAGTTTTTAAGTTCTTGAGTTTTTAAGTTCTTGAGTTCTTGAGTTCTTGAGTTTTTAACTAATCAACTGATTAACTTAAGAACTTACAAACTAACCGTTTATTTTTTCACTAACCATACAATTATTTTCAGCACGAAATCAAAGAACACGAATTTCGGATTCGCGTTTTGTTCGATATGCCGGGCTGCTTCTTGCAATTCACCAAAAATGCCCATAACGTTTCGTTCATTGATATACGGGGCAAAACGAGTGGCAAACTGTTTTTCTTCACGCGCCATGTAGTTCATTTCCGGATGATGGAAGTTGTAGATAAAATTTTCGCGTAGCATCCGTTCGCTATAGTCTAAAAAGCTTTTTTGCCGTTCACGTCCCAGTGCAGCTACTTGTTCGCTCCATGCTTTCAGTTCTTTTAATCGCCGGGCGTATGCAAGGCGCATCAATGAAGTGAACAGGTCGAAAAACAAACGTCGTTCTTCACTTAGCCGGATGTTTCCTATCGCTGCAATGATACTTCCTTCCGATAAGTGGGCTATTTCGTAGCTGTCTTCAGGGGTGAGCATATAGCGTGAAGCCAGCATCGAGGCAATTTCTTCTTCGGGCAAGGGGGGGAGTCGAAAACGCTGCATACGACTGACTAGCGTAGGCATAAGGGCATCGGGCATTTCACTTACCATCAGGAATACCGTGTGAGCCGGCGGCTCTTCCAATAGTTTGAGTAGCTTGTTGCCGCATTCGGCATTCATCTTTTCAGGCAGCCAGATAATCATTATTTTGTATTTGCTGCGAGAGGGTTTGAGTGCAAGACTTCGTTGGATTTCGTCACTTTCGCTCACAAATATTTGTGCTTGTTGGTTTTCGGTTCCCATTCGTTCCAGCCACATTTGCAGGTTAAAGTAAGGAGTGTCAAGCAATTGTTGACGCCATGCATCCAGATAATCTGCTGATACAGTGTCACGTCCGCTTTTTTTCTTTACTACCGGAAAAGCAAAATGCACGTCAGGGTGTGCCAGTTTGTTCATCATCAGACATGAAGGACAGTGTCCGCATGCGTCGTCTGACCCCGGATTATCACAGGTCAGGTATCGGGCAAAAGCTATGGCAAGGGGGAGTTTTCCACTTCCCGGCGGACCGTAAAGCAACATGGCATGAGGCACACGTGTTTCATGCACCAATGTCAGAAGGTGTTGTTTGGCTTCGGTTTGTCCTATGATGTCTTTCAGATACATGTCAGTATATGGCTTTGGCTACACGGCTCACACTTTGTGCGGCGCCTACGGTATAAAAATGGATACTTGGAACTCCATGTCTCATTAATTCCCGGCATTGATTGATGCACCATTCCACACCCAGTTCGGCAGCTTCTGCATCGGTATGGCATTTCATAGCTTCTGCTACCAGTGTCTGTGGCAGGTCTACTTTAAAGGTTTTCGGAATGACAGACAGTTGCGAAAGTTTTCCGAAAGGCTTGATGCCTGGAATGATGGGGACGTTTATCCCTTCGGCACGGAGGCGGTCGACAAATGCAAAGTATTTTGCATTGTCATAGAATAGTTGCGTTACAGCATATTGTGCACCTGATTCTATTTTTTGTTTCAGCCAGTAGATGTCCTGTTCCATATTGGGGGCTTCTTCATGCTTTTCGGGATAACATGCTACTCCGTAACCGAACGGATGTACCGGTTCCTTAATGGGTGAACCATCGATGAAAATTCCACGGTTGAAGTCATTTATCTGATTTTCCAGTTCGATGGCATGGCTATATCCGCCAGGTTCGGGGGTAAATACAGATTGGTGTTTTGCCTTGTCACCTCGTAGCACCAGCAGGTCAGTGATACCTAAGAATTGCAGGTCAAGCAGCATGTATTCGATATCTTCGCGTGTGAACCCACTGCATAATACGTGAGGAACTACCGGGATGCCATATTTGTTCTGGATAGCGGCTGCAACGGCTACGGTTCCCGGACGGCGCCGCACACGTTTTCGCTCGAACAATCCATTACCCAGTTCGGTGTAGACGTATTCGCTTCGGTGAGTAGTTATGTTGATGTATTTCGGGTCGAACTCGCGGAGAAGATCGATGGTTTCATATACTTTTTCAATGCCTGTCCCTTTAAGCGGAGGCAGAATCTCGAACGAAAATGCGGTCTTTTCCGAGGATTTTATCAAATTGATTACTTTCATTCTTTTGTCTGTTATAATGCTATATAATGACAAAAATAAGAAAAATCTTGCATTCGCGCCATAGATTTCATTAAATTTTATACTTTTTCGAGGCTGTTCTTGCATGGCAGAGTCAACCAGCGAGTGCAACATTACGAAATATTTTTGAAAAAGACCTCAGCCGGAGTCAAGAAATTGAGTTTTTCTCTCGGTCTGGCATTAATTTTCTTCCTGA
>NZ_NFJA01000028.1:0-40056 GCF_002159615.1 Bacteroides sp. An279 | reverse complement strand
CGCTCCTGTTCTTCGTCAGATAGCCCGCTATCTTCCTCATCACAGAAGCGAAAATGCCTCAAAAACTCATCCCAAATCATCGCACGATAAATTCAAAACAGCTTCTTAAATTTGGGGATAAGACTTAAACAGACTGTCCCATTTTAAACGGATAACTCCGAATACAGCCTCACCAAATATACTGCTGTTCATCTTTGAAGTCCCTAATTCGCGATTGACGAAAATGACAGGCACTTCTTTGATTTTACACCCGCATTTATACGCTGTAAATTTCATTTCAATTTGGAATGCGTATCCTTTAAAACGTATTTTATCGAGTGGAATGGTTTCTAGTGCATGCCGGCGGTAACACTTGAATCCGGCAGTCGTGTCGTGAATCGGAAGTCCGGTTACAATTCTTACGTATTTGGATGCGAAGTATGACATGAGCACTCTTCCCATGGGCCAGTTAACCACATTGACTCCACTGATATACCGCGAACCAATGGCAATGTCGAATCCTTCGGTATGACATGCTTGATATAAGCGTGGCAAATCATTCGGGCTGTGACTGAAGTCTGCATCCATTTCGAATATGTAGTCGTATTGATGTGCTATGGCCCATTTAAATCCAGTTATGTAGGCAGTACCTAAACCTAATTTCCCTTTTCGTTCAATGATGAAAAGACGATCTGGAAATTCTTTTTGGAGTGTGTGTACAATCTTTGCTGTACCATCGGGTGAATTGTCATCGATGATAAGAATATGGAAACATTTTTCTAAAGTAAATACTGCACGAATAATGTTTTCAATGTTTTCTTTTTCGTTGTAAGTTGGTATGATTACAACACTATCACTTGTCTGCATGTACGTTTTTGTTTTTTATTATGCAAAGATAAATAATGAGTGTGATTATGCATGCATGAAAAGTAAAAAATGGAATGTAAAAACATACTTTTTGATGAAAATATAGTTTTCTTGAAAAAAATGTGTGTGATTGTTTGGCAGATTCAAATAAAGGTCGTACATTTGCACCCGCAAACGAGAAAGAAACGCACTCTTAGCTCAGTTGGTAGAGCAACTGACTCTTAATCAGTGGGTCCAGGGTTCGAATCCCTGAGGGTGTACTTCTGGAAAGTTTGCACGGGAGATTTGACATTTATAGTTATGGATGCACTCTTAGCTCAGTTGGTAGAGCAACTGACTCTTAATCAGTGGGTCCAGGGTTCGAATCCCTGAGGGTGTACCTGTAGAAGAGCAATCTTATAAACTGATAACCGACAGGTTATAGTGAAAGATTGCTCTTTTTTGTTATGTGGATATCTGTAGCTTGGTATAAAATGTGAGATCATGAAAAGACAACAATTCAAGTAGGTCTTTTGATGAACATAAGTGAGTCGGCTGTTTCACATAAGTAACCCGGGTGTTTCACATAAGTGAGTCAGTCGTATCACTTATGTTCGTTTGAGTGGCTCGGTGTCAGGTTGGGTTCGAATTGAACAAGGGTGGGGTGCACAAAAAATCCATCTCCTGAAAGAAGATGGATTTTTGTGTGACCGCGACAGGATTCAAACCTGTAACCGGCTGATCCGTAGTCAGCTACTCTATTCAGTTGAGCTACGCGGCCATCATTGGAAATTCTATTTATCATGAAGTGTGATCGCGACAGGATTCAAACCTGTAACCGGCTGATCCGTAGTCAGCTACTCTATTCAGTTGAGCTACGCGACCATTCTTTCACGTGTCATTCTTGAGAGTGTGACCGCGACAGGATTCAAACCTGTAACCGGCTGATCCGTAGTCAGCTACTCTATTCAGTTGAGCTACGCGGCCATCTCTTTTTGTTTGACGGGTGCAAAGGTATATACTTCTTGGATAATATGCAAATTTTGAAGCGATTTTTTTTCTGTTTTTTTATTCTATGAATCGTGTATTGAATATCTGCCAACCCAATGTAAGACCGAAATTCCAATTTTTAGTCGGTGAACTATAATGATTTACGTAAGCACTGATGGAACCGAAGGGTAGTTTCACTACTAAAGAAATTTCCCCCAGATATTCTATTCGGCTGAATAATTTCCCATAATATGCTTGGGACTGGTCGTCACGGAGTATCGGAAAGATTGGCGCAAATCCATACAGTTCTGCCCGCGCATGGAATACTGGCGTAAACTGATAGATGGGCATAATACCCGCTCCGATGAACTGATTGGCGCGAAATGCTTCGTTGTAGGTGATTTTGCTGTGGGCGGTGGGGGAAAATTCTCCTGCTTGCATTAGGGTGGCTGTATAATTATGGCTGAAGTTTCGTGACGAATAATAGGCATGGATGTAGTTGCCTAATATAAATTTAGGCGATAGCGCATAATAACGTTCCATTTCATACGACAATTGTAGCCAGGATTGTTCGTATTTATAGTCTCCATTGTAGGGATCTACACTAGAACCTGCCTCATAGCGTTCGCGGCCAGTATAAATGTTTGCAACAAGACGTTCGCGCCGTCCGGCCGTAGCATACTGGCGGCTATTTAATGTGTTTCCTTCAAGTGCTACCGAGCCGCCAAAAATCATATAATGACTTTTATCATTCAGGTCATTGTTGAAATCAATGACGTTCTTTTGGAAATATTCATCTTGTAAATCACCCAATCCAATGCCGAATTCTACCTTTTGCCGTGTAAGAAAAGGCATTGACACCAATAGTTTCACAAACTTTTCACGTTTCTTGCTGAATACAGGTGAATTGCCTTTTGTAAATAGCTTTTCCTGCTTGAAATAATCGAAAGAAGAAAGCGAACCTATCAGTCTGACAGATGTCGGCAGGTGAGAAGGCAAGTCAATCCGTCCCGAGACTTGCAGGTTGTTGTATATCTGTCCCAACTGTGCATCCAGAGATACTTCTTTCGAATAGTTGTTCAAATTTTGATAAGTAGCACCTACATAAATCTGGTTAGAACCGTTTGAGCCTACGTTGCCCCCTGCACGAAGGGTAAGGTCGTCTTCTATTTTCACTTTCAGGTGCAGGTCGAATGTGTGATCAGAGGCATTATATATGGCATGGGGGATAATTTCGGAAATCATGTTATCGGTCATCAGCCGGAAATATCCCTTTCGCAAATCTTCCAGTGTAAACACCTCCTTGTCTGAAGAATGAAACTCTTTGCGGATATAACGTTTTTGCTGTTCATTGGCACCGTCGATTTCTATCCGGCGGAAGCGAAATTCAGGCATCCGGTTTTTATAGGCAATGCGCTCCCGTTCCAACTGGCGATAATTGACGCGGCGTGATATACGCATTTTTATCGAATCCATCAGTTGGATAGTCCGGTTATAACCAATATCATGCAACTCATCAAAACGGTCAAAATCCATCAAGTTGACATCGGTATATTTAAATGTCATTAAAATGCCCAGCGAATCGGGGATGGAATAATCTGTTTTTTGCATAATCATGTTTTCCAATTGTCCCATCAAGTCTCCTTCTTTCGGTTTTCCCGGATTAGAGCTAACCACACTGCCTATCATAATGTCAGGATGGAAGTCATCCATCATGACATTGGTTGGGAAATTGTTATAAATACCTCCATCGTATGCCAATACAGAATCGATTTCGATGGGTTTGAACATGGCGGGGAAACTCATTGAGGCACGCACGGCATCGCCCAAATCTCCTTTGCTGAAAATAATGGGACGTTTGTTATACACATCCGAAGCCACACAGCGAAAGGGAATAAATAATTGATTGAAATCTCCGTGACACGATGCTGTGGCCTGACCGAAGAGTTGAAGGAAGGCTAAATTCATTTGCAGCGGATCAACCACACTGGAAGGCAAAAACTGGGCTTTTACTTTGTGAAGGGGATTTTTGAGTGAAACCCGTACATTAATAAATTCAGGGGTTGGAGGATTTTTCTTGAAATAATATATGTATTTTTCTTCCATTCCTCCCGTATACCAACGTTTGAAATCATCCGATTTCAATAATTTTTCCATGTCATCGGGCGAGTAACCCATGGCATAAAGTGCCCCTATAATAGCTCCCATTGAAGTTCCCGTCACATAATCTATCGGAATATTGTTTTCCTCTAAAGCACGGATAACACCTATATGGGTCAATCCTTTTGCTCCTCCGCCGCTTAAAACTAACCCGATTTTCTGTGACTTCATCGGTAAGATGCATAGAAAAAGGTATATCAGGATTAAATGTATTTTATTCATCGTATAATCTATAGTTGTTTTAGGTTAGCCAAAGATAGATAAAAAAAACTTTAAGCCGAAATAAATCGTCTATTTTTGCAAAATGAAAAAGAATTCAGAATCTTTTCAGAATTCTTCGGTAATTTTGTCGTATCAAAACAAATTCAGTTTATAAAAGCGCAAGAATATGAAAAATAAGTGGAAATTTTATGTGTTGCCTGCTTTAGCTGTTGCAGGTGCATTCGTGTTTCAGAGTTGTGATGATGACGATGATTTGAAAATGTCGGATATTCCTCAAACCGTACAGCAAAACTTCCAAAGCCAATATCCCAATGTACAGTGGGTAGAATGGGAGGCTGAATGGGGAAATTACAAGGCAGATTTCTTTTTCAATGGGACAGTGGCAGAATGGGAACTTGACTTGAATACGCAGGCGGAAGCCTGGTATTCGCAGGAAGGAGAATGGCTTCGTACAGAATTTAATGTGGAAAATTATTACTTCAATCCATCGTCTACTGATGTCATTCCGCAAGCTGTACGTGAAACCATTAGTAATATTGCAGGAGGAAGACAGGTAGAAGATGTTGACCGCGTAGATATGCCAGGCGGTATTAACGGTGACTATTTTGATGTGGAAATTGAAAATGAACCGAATGATATTTACGTGAAAATCGGATTCGATGGCACGCAATTGCAATAAAAAATGCGCCCTACACATATAAAGATGTATGTGTAGGGCGATTTTTCTTAAAAGAAGAATATCGAATTTGATGGAAACATCTTTAAATCAATTCAACGCTACGTTTCACGAAGTTCGTTAACGCTTCGCCTTTCAGCATTCCGTTTTGCAACAAAGCCAAGTCGATAAGTTGGTGAACAATCTTGTTATCTGTTGCATACCGGTTGATAATGCTGTCTTTTTCTTGTTTCTTTTCGTCCAGTTTCTTGTCGATATCTTTCAATTCATCTTTTTCTGCTGTCGGGATTTCCTCGTCTTTCTTGCCTTCGTGAGCCTTACGTAGTTCTCCTTCACGCAATTTCAATGTGGCGATTTCACCTTCTACAGGAACCAGTTGTTCGGCACAAGCCGATTCTGTGTCATTCAAAACTTGTTTGATGAGTTTATGGTCGCTATTCAGAACCAGATTGAACATATCCGGCATTTCACCGTAAAAGCTCATGCCCGGCTGGATGTTTGCCATTTCTTTCATACGGCGCATGTATTCTGATTGTGTGATGACAATCGGAGCGGCAGTTTCGCCCATGGGTTGAGTCTCTACATGGAACTCGGTTTTTTGCAGTTTGGGCAGTTGTCCGTTGAATACTGTGGCCAATATCTGCCGTTTGTCTTCTGCTAATGCTTCTCCTTTTTGGTCTTCTTTTACAATCAGACGGTCAATCACGTCACTATCTACACGTGTGAAACGACTTTTTTCAAGTTTCTGTTCCAACATGTTGACCATCGGGACATCCAGTTGTCCGTCAAGTAACAATACGCTGTAGCCCTTGTCCTTAGCTGTATCGACATACGTATATTGTTCGTCGATATTGTTAGCATATAAGTATATCAGGTTGCCTTCTTTGTCGGTCTGGTTGTCTTTTATCAATGTCTGGTATTCGTCGAATGTGTAGTACTTGCCTTCCGTATCTTTGAAGAGGGCAAACTTGTTTGCCTTTTCATAGAAATCTTCTTGCGTCAGCATACCATAATTGATGAAGATTTTCAAATCGTCCCATTTTTCTTCAAATTCTTTGCGGTCGTTTTTGAAGATAGACTGTAGACGGTCGGCTACTTTCTTTGTGATATACGTAGAAATCTTTTTCACGTTCGAATCGCTTTGCAAGTACGAGCGTGATACGTTTAACGGGATGTCCGGTGAATCGATTACGCCATGCAGTAAGGTCAGGAAGTCAGGAACGATTCCTTCTACAGAGTCGGTTACGTATACTTGGTTGCAATAGAGTTGGATTTTGTTTCGTTGCAACTCGATGTTGCTTTTAATTTTCGGGAAATACAGTACACCGGTCAGGTTAAACGGATAGTCTACGTTCAGATGAATCCAGAATAGTGGCTCGTCTGACATTGGATACAAGTCGCGGTAGAATTTCTTATAATCTTCGTCTTTCAATTCGCTTGGCTTCTTGGTCCAAATAGGACAAGTGTCATTGATGACATTGTCTTCTTCTGTATCTATCTGTTTGCCGTCTTTCCACTCTTTTTTCTTTCCGAAAGCTACCGGAACAGGCAAGAAACGACAGTACTTGGTCAGCAGGCTTTGAATGCGTGATTCCTCGATAAACTCCTTGCAGTCATCATCAATGTATAAAATAATGTCGGTACCCCGGTCATTCCGTTCGGCATCTTCCAGTGTGAACTCTGGACTTCCATCGCATGTCCATTTTACAGACTGGGCATTTTCTTTATAAGAACGGGTAATGAGTTCAACTTTTTTGGCAACCATAAAGGCTGAATAGAAACCTAACCCGAAATGTCCGATGATGGCATTTGCGTCGTTTTTGTATTTTTCAAGAAAATCGTTGGCTCCCGAAAAAGCAATCTGGTTGATGTATTTGTCGATTTCTTCGGCAGTCAGTCCCAATCCACGGTCGGAAATGGTGATGGTACCTTGCTCCTTATTCACACTGACATGAATGGTCAAGTCACCCAATTCTCCTTTGAAATCGCCTGTAGCAGCTAACGTCTTCAGCTTTTGAGTAGCATCAACAGCATTCGACACCAGTTCACGCAGGAAAATTTCGTGATCGCTGTACAGGAACTTTTTGATGATGGGGAATATGTTCTCTGTTGTAACCCCAATATTACCTTTTTGCATATAATTATAGTTTTAATGATAATCAAAAATCCATTTCAGTACTGACAAAAAAAATGCCAGACGGCATCCGTCTGACATTTTGTCTGTATCCTTGTTTTCTTGCTCTGATGCTTATGGCCGGACAAGCTCGATTTTCAGTGCTTTATTATCAGCTTCTGTGCTTACCCGAATGGTATCCCCCGTCTGCGTTTCTTGGTTTAGCAGTAATTCGGCTATTCCATCTTCCAGGTTGTTTTGTATAGAACGCTTCAGCGGACGTGCTCCAAATTGAACGTCATATCCCTTTGATGCTACAAACCGTTTGGCATCGTCGGTGATTTCCAGCTTATATCCAAGGTTTTCCATTCGGCTATACAAACCTTTCAATTCGATGTCGATAATCTTCTGCAAAGCATTCAGGTCTAATTGGTCGAACATAATAATTTCATCTAACCTGTTAATGAATTCGGGGGCGAATGATTTGTTTAAGGCTTTGGTGATAACGCTGCGCGAATATTCTTTGTCATCCTGGTCATTGCGGGTCTGGGCTGCAAAACCAATGCCTTTGCCAAATTCCTTTAACTGCCGTGTGCCGATATTTGAGGTCATGATAAGGACCGTGTTTTTGAAATCAACAGTCCGGCCGTAGCTATCTGTCAGTCTTCCCTCATCCATTACTTGTAGCAGTAAATTGTATACATCAGGATGTGCCTTTTCTATCTCATCAAGCAAAACGATGGAGTAGGGTTTACGGCGTACCTTTTCTGTCAGCTGTCCTCCTTCTTCATAACCGACATAGCCCGGAGGGGCTCCAACCAAACGTGATACTGTAAATTTCTCCATATATTCGCTCATGTCAATCCGGATGAGCGCATCAGCCGATCCGAACATTTCTTTTGCCAATTCTTTTGCCAGATGAGTCTTGCCTACGCCGGTCGGTCCTAGGAATAAGAAAGTACCGATTGGCTTGTTGGGGTCTTTCAGT
This sequence comes from Bacteroides sp. An279, assembly GCF_002159615.1. Taxonomy (NCBI): domain Bacteria; kingdom Pseudomonadati; phylum Bacteroidota; class Bacteroidia; order Bacteroidales; family Bacteroidaceae; genus Bacteroides; species Bacteroides sp. An279. The sequence goes on along the minus strand of NZ_NFJA01000028.1, from coordinate 32,082 downwards.
CCCATGCGGCTACGTTGGATGGCTTTCACCAATGTTTCTACAGCTTTGTCTTGCGCAATGACCTTTGAAAGCAATTCATCTTTCATGCCTCTCAGCTTATTGCCTTCGGCATGTGCCATGCGTTGCACGGGGACACCCGACATCATAGAAACGACGTCTGCGATTTGTTTATCATCGACTTTCTCCCGGTTTTCACGTAAACTTTCTTCCCACCGCGCTTTCATTGTTTCCAGTTCTTCGGACAATGATTTTTCACGGTCACGAAAACTTGCAGCCAATTCAAAATCTTGCATTCGCACTGCTTCGGTTTTGTGCATCCGTGCTTCATCTATCATCTTCTCTTGGTTCTCGATTTCTTTTGGTACCGTAATGTTGGTCAGATGTACACGCGATCCTGCTTCATCCAAGGCATCGATAGCCTTGTCCGGGAAGTTTCGGTCGGTAATGTAACGCTCTGTCAGTTTGACGCAGGCTTCCAATGCGGCTTCTGTATATGTTACGTTGTGATGTTCTTCGTATTTATCCTTAATATTACGCAGAATCTGAAGCGTCTCTTCAGGAGTGGTAGGCTCTACCAGCACTTTTTGGAAACGACGTTCTAAAGCACCGTCTTTTTCAATATTCTGCCGGTATTCATCCAGTGTCGTAGCTCCAATGCATTGAATCTCACCACGTGCCAACGCGGGTTTTAGCATATTGGCTGCATCCATTGATCCGGCTGCCGAACCGGCTCCCACGATGTTGTGTATTTCGTCTATAAACAAAATTACATTTGTGTTTTTTTTCAGTTCATTCAAAATAGCACGAATACGTTCCTCGAATTGTCCGCGGTATTTGGTGCCTGCCACAATGGCAGTCATGTCAAGAGCCACGACCCGTTTCCCAAACAAGATGCGCGACACTTTTTTTTCTATGATGCGCAGGGCAAGCCCTTCTACAATGGCTGATTTGCCTACACCTGGTTCGCCTATTAAAATCGGATTGTTTTTCTTGCGTCTGCTCAGAATCTGTGCCAGCCGTTCGATTTCTTTTTCACGTCCAACGACGGGGTCCAGCTTTCCTTCTGCGGCCAGTTGAGTCATATCTGTGCCAAAAGAGTCCAGAACCGGTGTGTTATTGTCCGGTTTTTGCTGTCTGGTTTGTGTTGTCTTTTGAGAATCAGAAGGGTAAGATGTGCGTCCGCTATTAGAACTTTGGTGCCGGATGTTTTCATCTTCTTCGTCTTCTTCTTCTCCGAAGTCCAATCCGCTTTGCGGTTCAGTCTTTGGTACTAGTTTGTCTAGTATTTTCTGGTAAGTTACTTCGTTTTCTTCCAATGTCTGAGATGCTTTATTGTGGTCTTCTTTCATAATTGCCAGCAACATGTGTTCGGTATCGGCAATTTGGGATTTTAAAAAACGGGCTTCCAGTATGCTCATCTTTAATATCTTAGATGCCTGATTGTTGAACGTGATATTATCAGAGTAAGTATCTGACATATCCGAGTACATGCGCAATTCTTCTTCCAGTGTTTCTTTTACTTTCTGAAGGTTGACATATAAGCTTTCCAAGATGTGTACAGCTTTCCCTTCCCCTTCCCTTATCAGTCCTAGAAGCAGATGCTCGGGGGCGATGCAGGTATTTCTCAGTCTGTTGGCCTCTTCTTTGCTGTATTGGATAACGTCAGAAACCCGTTGTGTAAATTGGTTATTCATAAAGTCTCTTTTCCTCCCTTTCGGAATAGTTGTTAGTATATCATGTCTTTGCAAAGATAACATTATATTTATATATAATCTTGCTTTTCCTTGTTTATTTTACAAAATCTGTGCCACACTTGTGCTTATGCCTTGCAATTATGCAAGCACATACTTCCTTTGGCCATCTAATATATATTCTTCCGCTTGTGAAGCTATTTTCGTGGCCGGACGGATATATCTTCGTGACAAACGTGTCAGATGATGAGTGCCGATGACGTTTTTTGTGCCATCCATTGCTTGTATAAGCGGTTTGTTTTCAATGCATTTTCTAAAACTTGACGATTTTGTTTTGCCAATTCAACAAAAAGTCGTAATTTAGCGTGATTTTTAACGGATGAAAAAGTAATATTAATTTTTAATTTGTTTCAATGCAAGAACAAGACAGAATCATAAAAATCAACATTGAGGAGGAAATGAAAAAGTCGTATATCGATTACTCTATGTCGGTAATCGTAGCGCGTGCCCTCCCTGATGTGAGAGATGGATTTAAGCCTGTTCATCGCCGTATCCTTTATGGAATGATGGAATTGGGCAATACATCAGACAAACCTTATAAAAAAGCTGCCAGAATCGTAGGTGAGGTGTTGGGTAAGTATCACCCACATGGCGATTCTTCCGTTTATGGTGCATTGGTGCGCATGGCTCAAGACTGGGCCATGCGTTATCCGCTGGTAGACGGACAGGGAAATTTCGGCTCTGTTGATGGTGATAGTCCTGCAGCCATGCGTTATACTGAAGCCCGCCTGAAAAAAATAGGGGAGGAGATGATGCAGGATTTGTATAAAGAAACTGTTGATTTCACCAATAACTTTGACGATACGTTACAAGAGCCTACCGTTATGCCTACACGTATTCCCAATTTGCTCGTAAATGGTGCATCGGGTATTGCCGTAGGTATGGCAACGAATATGCCGACTCATAACCTGTCGGAAGTGATCGATGCCTGTGTGGCATACATCGATGACAATGATATTGATGTCGACGGGCTGATGAAATACATTAAAGGGCCTGATTTTCCGACAGGAGGATATATATATGGTATAAGCGGTGTCCGTGAAGCGTATGAAACAGGTCGTGGACGGATTGTGATGCGTGCCAAGGCGGAAATAGAGTCACATCCGACGCACGATAAAATCGTTGTCAGAGAAATTCCGTACAATGTAAACAAGAAAGAGTTAATCGAAAAGATAGCCTCGCTGGTCAACGAAAAGAAACTGGACGGCATTTCTTATATTAATGATGAAACCGATCGCGAAGGAATGCGTATCGTGATTGATGTAAAACGTGATGCCAATGCAAATGTCGTTTTAAACAAATTGTTTAAAATGACCGATTTGCAAAGTTCGTTTAATGTAAACAACATTGCATTGGTACATGGCCGTCCCCGTTTGTTAAGTTTGAAGGATTTGATTCGTCTGTTTGTGGAGCATCGTCACGAAGTTGTCATCCGTCGGACCAGATTCGATTTGCGTAAAGCAAAAGAACGTGCGCATATCCTGGAAGGTCTTATCATCGCTTCCGATAATATAGATGAGGTGATTCGTATCATTCGTGCTGCTAAAACTCCCAATGAAGCTATAACCAATCTGATGGACCGTTTCCAGTTGAGTGAAGTGCAAGCACGTGCCATTGTGGAAATGCGTCTTCGTCAATTGACCGGATTGCTTCAGGAACAGCTGCACGCCGAATATGAAGAACTGATGAAGCAGATCGCTTATTTCGAGGAAATCCTGTCGAATGATGAGTTATGCAAGAAAGTCATCAAGGACGAACTGATTGAGGTGAAAGAAAAATATGGGGATAAGCGCCGTTCGGAAATTGTCTATTCGTCTGAAGAATTCAATCCGGAAGATTTTTATGCCGATGATGAAGTGGTAATTACAATTTCACACATGGGATATATCAAACGTACACCGCTCGCCGACTTCCGCACGCAACATCGTGGAGGAGTAGGAGCAAAAGGAAGCGAGACACGTGATGAAGACTTTATCGAACATATTTATCCGGCCACGATGCACAATACTTTGTTGTTCTTTACTCAAAAAGGAAAGTGCTATTGGCTGAAGGCATACGAAATTCCCGAAGGCAACAAAACTTCAAAAGGGCGTGCTATTCAGAATTTGTTGAATATTGATTCGGATGATACGGTTACCGCATATTTGCGTGTGAAAAATTTAAACGACACCGAATTTGTCAACAGTCATTACGTATTGTTCTGCACCAAGAAGGGAGTCATCAAGAAAACATTGCTCGAACAATATTCGCGTCCGCGGCAAAACGGTGTGAATGCTATCACCATCCGTGAAGACGACCGCGTTATCGAAGTGCGTATGACCAACGGAAGCAATGAAGTCGTCATAGCCAACCGTAACGGACGTGCCATCCGGTTTAATGAAACAGCTGTACGTGAGATGGGACGTACTGCTACAGGTGTGAGAGGCATTACCCTTGACGAGGACGGACAAGATGAAGTAGCAGGAATGATTTGTATCAAAGACCCACAGAAAGAAACGATAATGGTCATTTCTGAGCATGGATATGGCAAGCGTTCCGACATTGAAGATTATCGTAAGACCAATCGTGGTGGAAAAGGTGTAAAGACTTTGAATATTACCGAAAAAACCGGTAAATTAGTGGCCATAAAATCTGTGACTGATGAAAATGACTTGATGATTATCAATAAGTCAGGTATTACGATTCGGTTGAGAGTGGCAGATGTACGAATCATGGGCCGTGCTACACAAGGAGTCCGTTTAATCGATTTAGGTAAACGTAATGACAGCATCGGTTCGGTCTGCAAGGTCAATTCAGAAGCTGATTCTGCCGCTGATGCAGAAGAGGCGTTGAACGAGCCACTGGATAATGAAGAGGGAAATGCTTCTTCAAGCGATAACCCGACAGAAGAATAAAGAACACGTAAATAAACAATAGTTTGTATTATCTAAATTTTTAAAATTATGAAAAAAGTTTTATTGACTACCGCTCTCTTCTTCACCGTATGTGCTGTGTCGGCACAAGAAAGTGTTGTGAAAGAAGCAAAATCAGCAAAAAGCGATCCTGTTAAGGCGGCTCAAATTATTGAACCTGCTTTGGTTGATCCTTCTACTGCCAATGATCCTGAAACGTGGAAACTGGCTGGTGATTTCCAAAAAGCCATCTATGATGATGAGAACATGAAGCTGTATCTTCCCGGCGGACAGGCAGACACTGCCAAATTGTATAACAGTCTGGCGAAAATGTTTGAATATTACACCAAGTGCGATGAGGTAGAACAGGCTAAAGTGCAAAGTGGTGAATTGAAAAAACCGAAACTGAGAAAAAAACTTGCCAAAACATTGGCAGCCGTACGCCCGAATCTGACAAATGGTGGTTCTGAGGCTTACAATAGCGGAAACTACGCAGATGCACTGAAGTATTTTGGTCTGTATGTAGACGCTTCGCAAAATCCGATGTTTGCTGAAGAAGAAGCAGTGAAGAACGACACGTTGAACCCGTTAATCGCCTGCTACGCAGCATTGGCGGCCAATTCATTGGATGACAAAGCTGCTGTTATCAAATATGCTACTATCGGTAAGACGCATAAGGAAGAAGGCTATCGCGCGTTGATGTGTTTAGCCGAAGCTTATGGAAAAGGTGAACAGACAGATTCGGTAAAATGGCTGGAAGTTATTAAAGAAGGATCTGAAAAATTCCCGACTCAGGAATATTTTATCGGTAACTTAATGGACTATTATATCCAAAAAGGGCAAGTTGATACAGCGCTGAGTGAAATTGATGCTATTCTGGCAAAAAATGAAACTCCGTACTTTTTGTATGTAAAAGGTGTCCTGCAATATGAAAAGAAGGATTATGATAATGCCATCGCAACCTTTAATTCACTTATTGCTAAAAATGATGGTTTTGTAGGGGAAGCATATTCACAGATTGGTAATTGTTATTTTTTCCCGGCTCAAGAGTTGGTAGAAGAAAATAGTAAAATATCAATGGATGATCCCCAATATGCCGCAAACGAGGCAAAAATTAAGGAATTGTATGAAAAGGCTGTTCCTAATTACGAAAAGGCAAAAGAACTGAAACCGGACAACAAACAACTTTGGGGACAATTTTTGTTAAATATCTATTGGAAACTGAACAAGGCTGAATACGATGCTTTGGAAAAAGAGTTAGCTCAATAATTACACAACAACATATAGGCAATCGGGTAGGAAGAAAACGAAGTCGTTTTCTTCCTACTTTCATATTCTAGACTTTCATTGTTTATTATATTCCGATTCTTTTACTTTGTTAGAAGCTGTTTAAATTTATCGTGTGCTGATTCTATTAAAAAATGTCACCCAAAATGCCCATTCCCATGGGAAATGAGCATCTTGGGTGATAAAATGAATGTTGACTTTTGTTTTGGCGCACCTTTCGTTAGTGTATATTTCTCTCTTTTACGTTCGGGGTATAAGTGGATTATTTGCGTTTGGCATGTATCCATGTCAGTTTATGCCAAATGGTCTCTAGAGGTCCTCGTTTGAAGTGTCGGAACCACCAGTGTGCAAAGAGTAGCTGGAGTAAGAAAAACACAATACCGATGAGCAGACTGTATGTGGTTCCACAATAACGGTGTAGCCCCAGTCCGTAGCCGTAATAAAGAAAACTTCCGATGAGAGATTGTGAGATATAGTCGGTCAAACTCATTTTGCCGTAGGGTACAAGCAGTTGTTGTACTTTCCCTTTGTTTGTCCAGTACAGGAGTAGGAATGCACTGACCATCACCAACATGCATGCCAAGTTATACCACGAATTCCAGATGGTTTCCATTGATGCTTTCATGAAGGGGTTCGCTATTTGGGAATAGATGAAGTCTTTTAGGTAGTAAAGTACTACCGCACTAGGTAGTGCCGCAATGCCGACCCGTAGCCAAAAATGCATCACCTTTCCGTGTGTTTCGTCAGTAAGCCTGAACAGTCCTTTCCTTCCCAGCAGCATACCTGCCATGAAAAGCGATGCTGTCTGAAACACACGTCCGTAGCACCATGCCCAGTTCAGGCTGGCAAGTTGTCCAGTTACTAAATTTGTCTTTATCAGTTCCCAAAGTGATGACTCTTTCATTTGCGGATAAACTTCGGTCAGCGAGTAAATCATCTGTTGGGGGTTGGCATCAGGGAAGAAGCATGCATAGATAACTTTGCACCACTCCAGAGGTTGTAACATCAGGATACATGCTATCCATGCCACAGTCTTGTCGGAGAGGTGGCGTACTGGAACCAATACAAATCCAAGCAAGGCATAAAGCACCAGTATTTCACCGGGAAAGAAAGATGCGTTGATAAATCCGAAGCCAAGCAGTAGCAGTAGTCTCCACATATAGCGGTTTCGGAAGTCTTGCCCACGCTTTTCACAGTTGTGGCTCTGCAAGTAGAAAGTGAAGCCGAACAGCAGGGCAAAAATAGCATAGGCTTTTCCGGAAAAAAGAAAGAACAGCATGTCCCATAAATGCTTGTCGAGGCTGGCAAGCAGAGGAGAGGTTGCTTCCGGAAATGAATAATAATTGAAATGCTCGATGTTGTGCAGCAGGATGATTCCCATGACGGCAAATCCGCGCAGAGCGTCAATGGCCAAGATTCGTTCGTTGGAACGCAGAAGTTCGTTTCCCATATTATCAGTGTTTGGATGATTTTAGTAAATTAGATTAATATGGGTGCAAACTTACAAAAAACTTGTGAGATTACTCCAGAAAACATGCGCATTTATGTCATGTAAACAGGGAAAAACACAACGTTTTGAAAAGATTCTTCTGAGGTATCTTCCTGGGAAAGTTTGCTGGAAGATTTATCGATTCTTAAGGGAGGAACGTTGCGCTTCTGGTACATTTCGCTTATTTTTGTATGAACATTCTAATTTTAGAGAAACTATGAAACGAAACAATTGTTTATGGAGAGCGAGTTCCCTGATGTGCTTGGCAGGGTTACTGGTGTCATGCGGCGATTTGCCCCAGATGGAAGGAACGTGGGTGGAACCTGTCCCTGGGATGGAAAACAGCGTACAGGGCTTCAAATTGGAAGAAGGTGGTAAGGCTTCTTCCGTTAATATGGCCACTTTACAGTATGAGTCGTGGAAACAGGAAGGTGATAAACTTGTTCTTTCAGGAAAGAGTATCGGCAACGGTGTTACCATACCTTTTTCGGACACGCTTGAAATAGCTGGGCTGACACAAGACAGCCTGTTCTTGAAACGGGGGACACTTGTCTTGAGGTATGTCCGAAACGATGGGCAAGGGGACAGAAGCGTACCTATGGCAGAGCTTACGCCGGCGAAGAAAACCAGTTTCCGTACTGTGGGCACTTTGGTGCTTGCTCATGAGACACGTTCGTTTACGCCGGACGGTGACACGGTTTCCTATTGGGTGATTGATAAGACTGGCGAATTGCTGGAAGCTTATGATAAACTGACAGGAGGAATTAAGAATGGGAAACCGGTGTATGCCGAACTGGAAGTGATTGATGCGGGAAAGTCGGATGAAGGCTTTGCCGCTTCCTATCCCAGTGTTTATCAGGTGGTGAAGATTGACAGCATGTTGCTGGAGGCACGGTGATGTGGCAGTGGCATCTGTAGCAGGTGGTCGGCATGCCTTCAGGCTTCGGGCATTTTGCAAAGACGTCTTCCGGAGTCAGACAGCTGTGCTGACTGCCTGTTGGAGAGTAAAAGCCTTATACTCTAGAATGTCACAGGCTGTTAGGTAATTTGAAGAATAATTTGTACATTTGTGCTTGTGGAAATTATAGCGGCAGCGGCATTCGCCTGTCAGGCTCTTGCTGAAAAATAAATATTAATCTTAAAAATAACATTCAATGTCAACCTTAACTGTTACAATCATAATTGTATTTGTGATTGGATACTTATGTATCGCTTTGGAAACACTGACCAAAGTCAACAAGGCAGCTGTAGCCTTGCTGATGTTGGTTGTTTGTTGGACACTTTATATGTTCGATTCAGGCAATTTCCCGGCAGGTATCTTGCCCGATGCCGTGGCTGCAGCAGCAGGCTCGGTTATTGAAGGACATTTGGGAAGTACCGCCACTACCTTGTTCTTTCTGATGGGGGCAATGACCATCGTGGAGACCGTCGACCAGTATGGCGGCTTTAATTTTGTGCGCGACATGCTGAAGACAAAGAGCAAACGGGCGTTGTTGTGGCGCATTACCATTATGACTTTTTTCCTTTCGGCTATTCTGGATAATATGACTACTGCCATCGTGATGGTGATGATTCTCCGCAAGCTTATTGACGACCGCAGGGATCGTCTGATTTATGCTTCGCTCATTATCATTGCAGCCAATTCGGGTGGAGCCTTTTCGCCCATTGGCGATGTGACTACCATTATGCTTTGGAACAAAAGTCTGATTACAGCGGCAGGGGTCATTAAGGAATTGTTTGTCCCTTCGCTTGTCTCGATAGTCGTTCCAGCATACATCCTTTCATTTTCGCTTAAAGGGAACGTGTCGGCAGATACTGATGCAGGCACGGTTTCCATGGGCAGTGGACTGACCGGGTTTCAGCGTAAGGCGGTATTTTGGATTGGTGTGGGGGGACTGGTCTTTGTGCCCGTTTTCAAGTCGATTACCCATGTACCTCCTTTCGTAGGCATTCTGTTGGTGCTCGGCGCGTTGTGGGTGGTGACCGAATTGTTTTACCGCAGTCATCCAGAGCATGACGAGAGTACGCAGAAGCGCGTGTCGAATATTATCTCGCGCATCGACATGAGCACCATTCTCTTTTTCCTGGGCATTTTGATGGCGGTAGCATGTCTGCAGGAAATCGGTGTGCTGTCCATTGTGGGACAGGGATTGAATGAAACTTTTGATGGCAACCATTATCTCATCACCGGCATCATCGGTGTACTTTCCAGCATCGTTGATAATGTACCCCTTGTGGCAGGCTGTATGGGGATGTATCCGATGGCCGATGCTGGCGATATGGCGCAGGATGGTATTTTCTGGCAGCTTCTGGCATACTGTGCGGGCGTGGGTGGCTCGATGCTCATCATTGGTTCGGCTGCAGGAGTAGTGGTGATGGGACTGGAGAAAATCACTTTCGGTTGGTACATGAAGCGTATCACATGGATTGCTTTCATTGGTTACGTGGCAGGTATTCTGGTATATTGGATAGAGAAGGCTGTGCTCGGGCTTTGATACGGATTCATTTCCTTTCCATCGCTTTTTGCCGGTCTGTCAGAATGGCGTCCTTGTTTTCCATCGCCCATTCTATCAATGCATTGAGATGGGGCAGGAGTGACCTGCTCCGTCCGGTCAGTGCATATTCCACCCGTGGAGGTACTTCGGGATAAATAGTCCGCTTCAACTCCTTTTCTTTGAATGGTATTGACTCAGGTTAAAAATACGAGGATGTCGGTAAAGGCAGTTAACTGCTTTGCCAGTCCCAGTACCAGTAGGACTGCAGTCCTACTGGTACTGGGACTGGGCAAGGACTGCAATGCATCTTGTCACGCAGTTGATGTATGTTGAAAAGAGGATTACTGGAAACCTCTGGATGGACATTCGAATTTAGTCAGGTTGTATGAAACAGGCTGGAGTTACAGCCGGATTCATCCTATCTTTCCTTGCATCCGATACTCATTCGGTGTACATCCAGCCACCTTTTTGAACAGCCGGCTCAGGTGATGCGGATATTGGAACCCCACCTCGTAGGCAATTTCGCTGACGGTCTTGTTCGTTTCCAGCAGACGGTCTTTCACCCTGCTGATAACGGCGAAATGGATATACTCGATGGCAGATTTGCCCGTCTGCTTCTTCACAAGGTCACCAAAGTAATTGGCGGAGAGGTGAAGCTGGTCGGCACACCAGGCAACGGACGGAAGCCCAAGTTCTTCCGGTTTAGTAGAGTCGAAGTAACTGCCCAGCAAGGATTCGAAGCGGGTGAGGATATCCGAATTGATGGCTTCGCGGGTAGCGAACTGGCGGTCGTAGAACCGGAGGCAATGATTGAGCAGGACTTCGATGTTGGAAACAATGATGCTCCTGCTGTGCTTGTCGATGACGTGCCGTAATTCTTCCTGTATCTCATTAAAACAGTTGAAAACAGTCTGCCGCTCACGCTCGGACATATGCAGGGCTTCGTTTGCCTCGTAAGAAAAAAATGTGTAATCTTTCATCTTATGAGCTAATGATGTTCCTCGGATAAGGTCGGGATGAAACAGTAGGGCATAACCTTGCGGATGTAGTGTTTCGCCGTTGTCGTTGATGCCACCCACCTGTCCGGGGGCGATAAACACCAGTGTACCTTCCTGATAGTCGTATTTGCTGCGTCCGTAGGTAATAGGTCCATGAATTTTCTCTTTCAAGAAAATGGCATAGAAGCCAAAGCATTTGCAACGATGCTTCAGTACTTCCACTTTCGAGAAATCGACGAAGCCCACCAGCGGGTTCAGTGTCTCCAGACCGAGAAACTTGTTGTAGTCATGTATCGTCTTCAAATCCAATATTTCACCCATACTTGTTCACATTTTAATTTGTTTGTCCAAAAATACGGAAATCTTCTGAAAGACAGCACATCACGGCAGGCCTTTCAGTAAAATCGGTATAAGATTCGGTGAAATGGGTTTAACGTTTCGTGTCTGAACAGGGACGTTCTGTAATATGTGTGCTATATTCTGTAATCTGTGTATGGTCAGGGCGGGTTATGTTCCGTACCTTTGCCTTGTCTGAAAACCAATTAAAACAAAAGCATACAATGGAAACAATCTCCCGTCGCTCCGCCCTCAAACGGATGGGGCTGCTCGTTGCAGGAGCCGCCTGTATGGGTATGCCGGCCCTGACTGCGTGCGAAAACAAGACAAAGAAACGCATCATCCTCTATTTCACAGGGACAGGAAACTGCCTCTATGTAGCCCGCCAACTGGCAGACGAACACACCGAACTGCTCAGTATCCCACAACTGGTGAAGCAAGGCCGCTATACGTTCGAGGCAGACGAAATCGGCATTGTCTATCCCGTCTACGGGCACATGCCGCCCAATATGGTGCGGGAGTTCATCAAAAAGGCACACTTGGAAGCCGGATACAAGTTTGCCATCCTGACCTACGGCAACCGCAAATGCAGCTCCGTCGAGATATGGGACGACGTTTCCCGGAAGGCGGGGTGTCCCTTCGACTACATCACCACGATGATTATGGTGGACAACTGGCTGCCTAACTTCGATATGAACGAGCAAATCAAGATAGACAAGCACATCCCCGAAAGCCTGGAACGCATCCGCACCGACCTGGCTGCACAGCGCCGTTGGCACGAACCGGTGACGGAACTGGAACGGCAACAGCATGCCGGATTCCTGCAGGCATCGGGCGTAAATCCGGAAACGGGTTTCCTGCTGCATAGCCAGGATGCCTTTACTATCACAGATGCTTGCATCGGCTGCGGAATCTGCACCGAGGTATGCCCGCGTGGCAATTACGAACTGACATCCACGGGGGTAAAGACAAAAGGCGATTGTGAGTTCTGCTTTGCCTGCATCCACAACTGCCCGCAGAAAGCCATCCTCTTCAAGCAGATGAAGGAAGTGAACCCCAACGCCCGCTACCGCAACGAACATGTGTCGCTGTGGAGCATCAAGGAAGCAAACCATCAGAAACTATAAAAACAAAGACGATATGCTGAGAAAAATAAGACTGACACTTGCCATTCTGTTCTTTACGCTCATCACGCTGCTGTTTCTCGACTTCACGGGAACCATGCACGCCTGGTTCGGCTGGATGGCAAAAATACAATTCCTTCCTGCAGTGCTCGCCCTGAACGTGGGCGTCATCGTGCTGCTCATCGCCTTGACGCTTGTCCTTGGACGGGTGTACTGCTCGGTTATCTGCCCGTTAGGGGTATTTCAAGATGTCATTTCATGGATAAGCGGACGACGGAAAAAGAAAAAATACCGTTTCTCCTGGTCACCTGCCAAATCGTGGTTGCGTTACAGCGTACTGGCATTGTTTATTCTTGCCCTGATTGCAGGGATAGGTTCGGTTGTCGCCTTGCTCGCGCCCTACAGTTCATACGGAAGGATTGCAAGCAACCTGTTTGCACCTGTATACCGCTGGGGGAACAACCTGCTCGCCTACGTTGCCGAACGGGCAGACAGCTATGCCTTCTACGAAACGGACGTGTGGATGAAAAGCCTGCCGACGTTTGTCATTGCCGTGCTCACCCTTATTATAATAGGTGTATTGGCGTGGCGCAACGGACGGACCTACTGCAACACCATTTGTCCGGTGGGGACGATACTCGGCTTCCTTTCCCGCTTCTCGTTATTACGGATTACCATAGATACGGACAAATGCAACGCTTGCGGACTGTGTTCGCGAAAATGCAAGGCGGCGTGCATCAACGGAAAGGAACACACTGTGGATTACAGCCGTTGCGTGGCGTGCATGGATTGCATCGATACGTGCCGGCACGGAGCCATCAGCCTTAAGCCCCTCAGACCTCTCAAGCCCCTCCAAACTTCCCCCGAAGGGGAGGCTTCTAAAATAGAAGCTCCAAACTCCCCATCGGGGGGAGTTGAGGGGGCTTCCCGCCGCAGTTTCCTATCTGCCACAGCCGTGCTTGCCGTTACATCGGCAATCTATGCGCAGGAGAAGAAAGTAGACGGCGGACTGGCAGTCATCGAGGACAAGAAGGTACCCAAACGTGCCACACCGATTGTTCCGCCCGGAGCCTTGAGCGCACGCGACTTTGCCCGACATTGTACAGCTTGCCAACTTTGTGTGTCGGCATGTCCCAATGGAGTGCTCCGCCCCTCCACCGACCTGACGAGACTGATGCAGCCTGAGATGTCCTACGAGCGTGGCTATTGCCGTCCGGAATGTACCCGATGCAGCGAAGTCTGTCCCGCAGGAGCCATCCGTCCGATAACCGTTGCCGAAAAATCGTCCACGCGCATCGGTCACGCCGTATGGATAAAACAGAACTGTATTCCGCTGACCGATGGCGTAGATTGTGGCAACTGTGCCCGCCATTGCCCGTCGGGAGCCATACTGATGATTCCCTCGGACAGCAGTGACCCGGACTCCGTCAAGATTCCGGTCATCAATACCGAGCGGTGTATCGGTTGCGGCGCGTGTGAAAACCTGTGCCCTGCCCGACCGTTCAGTGCCATCTATGTGGAAGGACATACGATGCACAGCGAGCTATAAGAACATCCGGGGGCAGTCCCAATCCGCCAGGAGAAGCACTTTCCCCGCCGGGGACAGCACCAATCCGCCAGGAGAAGCACTTTCCCCGCCGGGGACAGCATCAATCCGTCAGGAGAAGCGCTGTCGACTCAGTCGTCAGTCCCAATCCGGCAGGATTAAGATTATCGTTGAATCAATAAACAAGAAATAAAATGAAACAGAAGAAAAATATCTCTCGCCGCGACTTCTTCAAGCTGAGCGCGGCAAGCGTGGCTGTCACCGGACTTTCGGCATGCGCCAACAGCGAAAAGAAAGTTGCCGCTGTAGCCGAACCCACGGGCGAAATGACGTACCGCACGAATCCTTCGACGGGCGACCGCGTGTCACTGCTCGGCTTCGGGATGATGCGCCTGCCCTCTGTGGGAGGCCGCAGCGCCCGTGAGGGGAATGAGGAGATAGACCAGGAGATGGTGAACGAACTGGTGGATTATGCCATCGCCCACGGCGTGAATTATTTCGACACGTCGCCCGCCTATTGCCGGGGCAAGTCGGAACACGCTACCGGCATCGCCCTAAGCCGTCACCCGCGCGACTCGTATTTCGTTGCCACCAAGCTGTCGAATTTCGCGCCCTCCAGCTGGAGCCGGGAGGCATCCATCGCCATGTATCGCAACTCGATGAAGGAACTGCAGGTAGACTATCTGGACTACCTGCTGCTGCACGGCATCGGCATGGGTGACGGTATGGAAGAGTTCGAGAACCGTTACATGAAAAACGGCATCCTCGACTTCCTGCTGGAAGAGCGCAAGGCAGGACGCATCCGCAATCTTGGTTTTTCCTATCACGGCGATGTGCGGGTGTTCGACTACCTGCTCTCGCGGCACGATGCATACAAATGGGACTTCGTGCAAATTCAATTGAATTATCTGGACTGGAAATACGCCAAGCAAATCAACCCGAGGAATACCGATGCCGAATATCTGTACAACGAGTTGGTGAAGCGGAACATTCCTGCCGTCGTTATGGAACCGCTGTTGGGCGGCCGTCTTTCCAATGTGCCCAGCACCATCTTTGCCCGCCTCAAGCAGCGCGAGCCTGAGAGGAGCGTGGCTTCGTGGGCGTTCCGTTTCGCCGGAAGCCTGCCCGGCGTCCACACCGTGCTGAGCGGCATGACACGCATGGAGCACTTGCAGGACAACCTGCGCACGTACTCTCCCTTGAAGCCGCTGACGGAAGATGATTTCGCGTTCCTGCAAGAAACCGCCACGCTGATGATGGGCTTCGACACCATTCCCTGCAACGACTGCAAATATTGTATGCCTTGCCCGTATGGGCTTGACATACCTGCCATCCTGCTCCATTACAACAAGTGTTTGAATGAGGGAAACATCCCGGAAAGCACACAGGATGCGAACTACCGGAGTGCCCGTCGCGCCTTCCTTGTCGGTTACGACCGCAGTGTCCCGAAGTTGCGGCAGGCAAGCCATTGCATCGGTTGCAACCAATGCAGCCCCCACTGTCCGCAACGTATCAACATCCCCGCCGAACTACGCCGGATAGATGCCTACGTAGAACGTTTGAAACAGGAAATAGACTGAGACGATGCGGCTTGTATCTTGGCTTATAGCTGTAGGCGGTGCTTGTATTATGAAAAGTATAGACATAATGTAAGTTCGATATAAATTCAAAACATAGTCGGTAGCCCGTCATTGGCAAAACACAAGTCAATGGTGGGCTTCTTTTCAAAGAAGCAGTATGCAGCTATGGCAGAAAGCGGGTTGGCAATAAAGTTATTGAAGAAGCGGTGTTTGGAATGCTCAGAAACTGTTTTGTATTTATCGCCCAAAGCACACACGAAACGAATGCATCAAGCCCCAAAAACTTTTTGTAGAGATTCAAAGCAGTTTCTTAAATTCCATAAGATTTATAGTATTTAATTATGGCCACTTCAATTCATTAACTAAAGTGGCACTATTTTACAAGCAAATATACTAATTATTATCAAATAAATATCTGACTGCCGGCTTATAATGCATTTCAATATGCAACAGTAATTACAAGATTGTCTCAAAAAATAATGTTGTATTGGTACTTTTTTCAGAATGGACAATTACCTTCTGGTAATAAACGCAATAGACCATCTTTTATATAATAAGAAAAAACGATTATATTTGTATATTGTTCTATTAAAATAACAAGGTATGAAAACGACATTTGCAATAGAAACATCCAGAGAACTTTCAAGTTTTAGCTTCTATAAAGATGCACTCTATGCATTTGAGAGTGTACTATCAAAAGGATTACTTAGATTTAATTCTGATTTAGTGGAAGAAATATGTATAGGCCTTATATGCTTGTCACCTAAGTTCAGTCAATTCTTTCAAGCACGTCGTCCTAAATATTATGAAGATAAAACTTTGAAATTTAGGGGTTCTGTAACTCCTGAAGTAAGAATGTATAAATGCCTCACGGTAGATTTTGTGGTGGATTTCGAAGGTTATTTTAAGTTGACTACGAAAGAAGAATGTCTCAAATTTTTAGCCCTTTCATTTATAGATTTTTTAAAGGCCTTAAAATATCCGGGCAAATTGAAGAAATTTGAAAAAGAGAAACTGCTTCAGGCTGTAAAAGATATATTTATAGAGAACTCCATCATATCAGCACATGACGGCATATAGTTCATACAGTTTTACGGGAATAATTTTTTTAGCCTATTATGGATGCTGATTGCGTCATTAGAAAACATTGCATAACATATATTATTTCTTTTGTCTTCAGCCATGTATAGAGAGTTTTATGAATATCCACATTTTGCCTGATTTGTTCTTCAGGGCGTATGTATACGCTCCTGTATGGGCTATTTGTGAATATTCATATAACGTTTATCTCTTTATTTCGGTGCTTTGTGATACAAGTAGATAGCAATAAATAAGTATAAAATGTTCGGAATCCATACAGCAATGGCCGGTGGCATATTGCCATTGATGGCGAAGGTAGCTGATATGGTTTGGAACAAGATGTATGAGAAACTCAATGCCAGTCCGATACCTAAATGCAGTCCCATTCCGCCTTTCACCTTCCGCGAAGAAAGTGAAAGCCCGATGGCTGTTAGGATGAAGGCAGCGAACGACATAGCTATCCGTCGGTGGTATTCCACTTCGAATTCTTTGATGTTGGCAAATCCCCGTTGTTTCTGCTTCCGGATATATTCGCGTAGTTGTGGACTGGTCATTGTTTCTTGTTGGCCGCGTGTGATGAGGAAATCTTGCGGTTCCATTTTAATGATGGAGTCAAGACGTTCTCCCCGTGTGATAACTTCTTTCATTCCACGCATTTCCCTGATCATGTAGTCACGGATGATCCATTTGTGGTACGATGCGGTATCGTATGTCACGCGGCGTGCTGTGAGGTGTGATACTAATTTGTGGTCTTCGAACTTGTCGAGCGAGAAACGGTAGCCTGTTTTGTTGTAGTTTTCGTACCTTTCCATATAGGCTACCACTCCTGTGTCTACTTCCAGTTGGATATTTCGTGCATAATCTGCTGATTTTTTCTTCTTGTAGAGCTCTTCAAATCTCAGTCGTGTGACGCTCCCAGTAGGGATGACCTCTGTACCTAGCACAAAAGTGACAGCTGAAATGATAGCAGCCGAAATCATATAAGGTACCATCAGTCGCTTGAAGCTCATGCCGGTAGAAAACATCGCGATGATTTCCGAGTTCTCTGCTAGTTTTGAGGTGAAGAATATTACGGCAATGAAGACAAACAATGGGCTGAACAGGTTGGTATAATAGGGAATGAAGTTCAGGTAATAGTCAAAGACAATGGCTTTCAGCGGAGCCTTGTTGTTGATGAAACGGTCGATGTTTTCATTGACGTCGAACACTACTGCGATGGAAATAATCAAGGCAATGGCAAAGAAGTATGTTCCCAAGAATTTGACAATGATGTATCGGTCCAGACGTTTCAGCCATTTCTGCTGGAAGATACTTTTCAATCCAGGAACAATGTTTTTTTTCGGCATTGTATGCGGCAGTCGTGTCCTTAATTTCAGTTTTTCGGTCAGTTTCATCGGTGTGTATTTTTTATAAGCGGGTAGAGATTCGTTTTATCATTGCTGGCTTCCAGGTAGAGAAGTCGCCTGCGATGATGTGTTTTCGGGCTTCACTGACCAGCCACAAGTAGAAAGCAAGGTTGTGGATGGATGCAATTTGCATCGCCAGCAGTTCTTGTGCATGGAACAGGTGGCGCAGGTAGGCACGGCTGTACATAGTGTCCACATAGGAGGCACCGTCTGCTTCAATAGGAGAAAAATCTTTTTCCCATTTTTTGTTGCGCATGTTCATGATTCCGTCTTTGGTAAAAAGCATACCGTTTCTTCCGTTTCGGGTAGGCATTACACAATCGAACATGTCTACTCCTCGTTCGATGCCTTCCAGAATGTTGACCGGTGTGCCTACGCCCATCAGGTAACGAGGCTTGTCGGTTGGGAGAATTTCATTGACCACTTCAATCATTTCATACATTTTTTCTGTTGGTTCTCCCACGGCGAGTCCTCCAATGGCGTTTCCGTCTGCATTTTTCGAGGCGATATATTCTGCCGAACGTTTGCGCAAATCGGTATATACACATCCTTGTACAATGGGAAACAGTGATTGGTTATAGCCATACTTGGGTTCGGTTTCATTGAAACGAGTGATGCAGCGGTCCAGCCATCTGTGCGTCAGTTCCATTGACTTACGGGCGTATTCGTAATCGGCAGTGCCGGGTGTACATTCGTCGAATGCCATCATGATGTCGGCACCGATGGTACGCTCGATATCCATTACCCGTTCAGGGGTGAAAAGATGTTTTGACCCGTCAATGTGCGAACGGAATTCTACACCATCTTCCCGCATCTTGCGTATGCCCGAAAGGGAGAATACCTGAAATCCTCCGCTGTCGGTCAGCATCGGACGGTCGAATCCGTTGAATTTGTGCAGGCCTCCGGCTGCTTCCAGAACTTCCAGTCCGGGACGTAGGTACAGGTGATACGTATTCCCTAAGATGATTTGAGCCTTGATATCTTCTTTCAGTTCACGCAAATGAACGGCTTTCACACTGCCTATGGTGCCCACGGGCATGAATATAGGTGTTTCTATCTGCCCGTGGTCGGTTTCTATCAGGCCGGCGCGTGCATTCGATTTTGGGTCTGTATATTGTAATTCAAATTTCATTTTGTCGTATGCGTTTCGGCTTCCTTTTCTTTTTCTTTGTCTTTTTTCATGATGGCAGCGAAGTCGATAGCGTCTGTTACTTTTTCGTCTGTCAGTGCCAGTTGAAGTACTTCTTTTATATCTTTCACATAATGGAATGTCAGTCCTTTCAAATAGAGCGGTTGTATTTCCTCAATGTCTTTCCGGTTTTCTTCACATAGGATGAGGTTGGTGATTCCAGCACGTTTTGCTGCCAGAATTTTTTCACGGATACCTCCTACCGGAAGTACTTTTCCACGTAAAGTAATTTCTCCTGTCATGGCTAGGTTGGCTTTTACTTTCCGTTGGGTCAGTGCTGATGCGAGTGAGGTTACCATCGTAATACCCGCTGACGGTCCGTCTTTGGGTATGGCTCCTTCGGGCACATGGACGTGAATGTTCCAGTTTTCAAAAATACCATCTGGCAAGTCAAGCAAGAATGAATGGGCTTTCAGGTATTCCAGTGCCAGCATGGCCGATTCTTTCATTACATCACCCAGATTTCCCGTCAGGGTCAGTCGTTCACCCTTGCCTTTGCTCAGGCTGGTTTCCACAAAGAGGATTTCTCCTCCCACGGCAGTCCATGCCAGTCCGGTCACCACGCCGGCATATTCATTTCCTTGGTATTTGTCGCGCGAATATTCAGGTGTGCCTAAGTATTTTTTGATGTCTTCCGGTTTCAGTTCGTGCTGGCTGGTAAATTTGTCGCTGGCAATTTCCAATGCGATTTTGCGCATGATTTTGCTGATTTTCTTTTCCAACTCACGCACACCGCTTTCACGGGTGTAGTTTTCGATAATACACTCAATGGCGGGTTTGGTGAACTTTACGTGTTCTTTGGTCAGACCATTGGCCAACAATTCCTTTGGAATCAGATGACGGCGGGCTATCTCTATTTTTTCTTCGGTGATGTATCCACTTACTTCAATCAGTTCCATACGGTCAAGCAAAGGAGTCGGAATAGTGCTCAGGTTGTTTGCCGTGGCGATGAACATCACTTTCGAAAGGTCGTAATCCATATCTACGTAATTGTCGTGGAATGTATTGTTTTGTTCAGGGTCAAGCACTTCCAACATTGCTGATGCAGGATCTCCTTGACGGTCGTTTCCCATTTTATCTATTTCATCGAGGATGATGACCGGATTCGACGATTCAGCTTTCATCAGACTTTTGATGATGCGTCCCGGCATGGCACCGATATAGGTCTTGCGGTGTCCCCGGATTTCAGCTTCATCGTGTACGCCACCTAACGACATTCGGATATATTTTCGTTTCAGTGCCGATGCGATGGAGCGTCCCAGCGAAGTCTTTCCTACTCCCGGAGGACCATACAGGCAGAGGATGGGTGATTTCAGATCGCCCTTCAGCTTCAGTACAGCCAGATGTTCCAAAATACGCTCTTTTACTTTTTCCAGTCCGTAATGGTCTTTGTTCAATACTTTTTCGGCATTGAGAATGCTCAGATTGTCGGTTGTGTATACGTTCCACGGCAATGAAAGCAATGTCTGGAGGTAGGTCAGCTGTACATTGTAATCAGGTGACTGTGGGTTGATGCGTTCCAGTTTCTGCACTTCTCGTTCAAATGTCGCAGCTACCTCTTTGCTCCATTTCTTTGTTTTCCCTTTTGCACGTAAGCCATCTATTTCATCTTCCTGGCTGTTTCCTAATTCGTCTTGTATGTTTTTGATTTGCTGTTGCAGGAAATATTCGCGTTGTTGACGGTCTAAGTCTTCGCGTGTACGCATTTGGATATCATGCTTTAATTCTGCCAGCTTGGTTTCCCGGTTTAATACCTGTATCAAGTTATACAGTCGTTCGGTTAATGTCGGCTTGCATATCAGGTCAAACTTTTCTTCCAATCCAAATGGGAAATTGGTACAGATGTAGTTTACAAGTATATGGTCTTTCGGTAGATTTTTCAAAGCAAAAGTTACATCTGGACTCAACCGGTCACTAGCGTCCACATATTGGTTTGCAAGTTCGAGGCATGTATCCATCAGTGCTTTGAATTCATCATTGTTCTCCGTATTCAGGTTTTCCGGTTCCACTACAACTTTACCTTTTAGGTAAGGTTCTGTTGATGTAATTTCATCTAACCGTACTTTTACATTGCTTGCCTGTAAAATGACGGTGGTAGCACCTCCCGGCAATTCAAAGATTCGGAGTACACGTCCAATGACTCCTATTGGATATAAATCATTTATTCCGGGCTCTTCTACCTCGGCTGATTTTTGAGTGGCTATAATGATATGCTGTTTGTTTTTCGAAGCAGAACGCACAAGTTTGAGTGTAGCCTGTCTGCCTACCGTAACGGGCATGACAATTCCCGTAAACATAAGCATGTTACGTAATGTCATAATAGGCATTTCTTTGTTTACTTCATCGACTGAAGGTTGTTCTGGCTCTGCACTTATCTCGGCTACCATTGACACTTCGTCTGAGACTGCATTCATATCCATTTCTATTTTTTTCCTTCTTACCATAATTGTGGGTTTGTCTATTCTTGTTTAATAAATATCCCAAAACGGGTACAAAGTTAAGCAATCTGCTTTGAATACGAAAACAGAAAAGTTGCAAATACGTGAAATAAATCTGTGTTTCATGCTGAAATGAGAGGCGATTTATCTATTTTTGACGAAAATTAGAAAAGTTAGCTTATGGGAAATCCTTTCTTTCGATTCAAGCAGTTCGAAATTTGGCACGACAGGTGTGCCATGAAGGTAGGTACGGACGGTGTATTACTAGGAGCATGGACCGATGTCAGCCATTCTCAGAATGTGCTTGATATAGGTACAGGAAGCGGTCTGATAGCGTTGATGATAGCTCAGCGTTGTCGTGCTAAAGTAACAGGTGTAGAAATTGATGCCGAGGCTGCGAAGCAAGCATGCGAAAATGTAGCATTGTCACCTTGGAAAGGACGGGTAAGTATCAGACAGGCAGATATTACAGCATTTGAAGGAGGAAAATATGATACAATCCTATCAAACCCTCCTTATTTTCGTGAGCAGGTTTATTGCTCTGATAGCCAGCGGAATGCTGCGCGACATACAGGCGCTCTTACGTTTGAGGATTTGTTAGATGCAGTGATACGTCTTTTGACGGATGATGGTTGTTTTTCAGTTATCTTACCTTTCGAAGTGTCAGGGCATTTTATTGATTTAGCTGCCGAACGGTATTTGTATCCAATGTGCCGGACGGATGTACAGACCAGACCGGGTATATCTCCTAAACGTGTTTTGCTTACTTTAAGCAGAAATATTCTTCCCTGTAAAGAAGATACATTGGTTATAGAATCCGAGCCTCGCATCTATAGTCCGGATTTTATTCAATTGGTCAAAGATTTTTATTTGGCTTTTTGACCGGGGATAATCAAAGCTGTTCTCGCCTTGAAACATTTTGTGCATTAAGACCACCACAGGAGATACCCGCAATGTATTGGGCATGGGCTTCTGTGGTGGAATATGGGCTGGTCTTTGCAGATTTCACTTCTTCGATAATCTTCGCAACAAGTTTTGGTTTAATTGTAACAGCTTTCGATGCTTTTCTGCAATAGTAGAAGTGAGTGGCCGGGTGCCGATAAAGTCGGTAAAATGTTGTAACACACTGAACGGTTCGGTATATGTCCGCCCTTTTTCAGGTGCTATCACTTTCAGTCCACGGTGTATTATCTCGACTGTCAGGTCTTTGCCTCCCATCATTGGGTCCCCGTCGAAATGAAAAACTCCTTCATTGCGGCGATGGATGGTAATTTTTTTTTCTTTCAGTGTTTTGATGCGACTGTTTTGGTCGATTGTTTTATTAAAGAGTTGAAAAGATAATGCCGGTACATCCAGTACGGTAAAAGGTTCCAGAATGGTTATGTCCATCATACCGTCGGTTAATGAAGCCTGTGGGGCAATATAGGCATTGTTGCCATATTGTGAAGCATTGGCACAGGCTATTAGAAATGCCTTGTACTTTACAGTTCCCGAACTGTTTTCTATCTCATACGTCTCAGGCCGGTAGGTCAGGCTTTCATGCAAAGTGTTTTCCAGATATGTAAGTAATCCTCTTTTACCCGAGTCGGCAAACTTTAAGCTGACAAATGCATCGAACCCGACCCCACAGGTACAGAAAAAAGGGTGGTGGTCAATAATCCCATAATCGATGTCTTTTATAAAACCTTGATTTAACGTTTCAATGGCTCCATGTGGTGTCATTGGAATATGTAAATGCCGTGCCAGTCCATTGCCCGAGCCGCATGGGATGATTCCCATAGCAGTATCAGTATGGATCAATGATCTTCCTATTTCATTGATGGTTCCGTCGCCTCCAATAGCCACAACAATATCCGTCTTTTCTTCTGCAGCCCGTCGTGCCAGTTCGCTGGCATGTCCGGCGTATTCGGTTTTACGTATTATATAATCATATCGGTTTCGGTCGATATGTTTGTCTATCAGATGTAGGATAAATTCTTTTCCGTGCGTGCCTGATATTGGGTTGACTATAAACTGTATGCTTTGTTTTGAGCTCATGATAGTTCTGCTGGTTTCTTATAATGAATGTCCGCAAATGGAAATCCATTTCTTCAATTAAAGAACAAAAATAAGACTATTTTGTTTATGAACATCACTTTTTATAGCATAAATGTCGAAAGAAACATTTTTTTTGTACTATCATCTTATTAAGTTTGCTAAAATTATTATCTTTGCACGTTCTTTTTATGTAACATCTGCCGATATGGAATGGCAGGGCTATTATTAAATAATGTAAATCAGAAAGATTTACCAAACAGTAGAATATGGGACTATTACAAGACAAATTGAGTAAATTCAGAACGCCTCAAATGTATATGGAACGAGGCGTTTACCCCTATTTCCGTGAAATAGACAGTGCTCAAGACACGGAAGTGATGATGGACGGGAAAAAGGTACTAATGTTCGGTTCAAATTCGTATATGGGATTGACTCACGACGAACGTATTATCAATGCTGCCATTGCCGCTACCCGTAAGTACGGAACAGGATGTGCAGGTTCACGCTTGTTGAATGGTACGCTTGACATCCATATAAAACTGGAAAAGGAATTGGCGGAATTTATCGGGAAAGACGAAGCGTTATGTTTCTCTACCGGGTTTACCGTTAATGAGGGTGTTATACCTCAATTGGTAGGACGCGGTGATTATATCATTTGTGATGACCGCGACCATGCTTCTATCGTTGACGGACGCCGTCTGTCTTTTGCTACTCAGTTAAAATACAAACACAATGACATGGAAGCGCTGGAACGTGAACTTCAAAAATGCGAACCGGATGCTATTAAGTTAATTGTTGTTGACAGTGTGTTCTCTATGGAAGGAGACCTGGCCAATTTGCCTGAGATTGTCAGATTGAAAAAGAAATATAATGCTACTGTTTATGTAGACGAGGCTCACGGGTTAGGAGTATTTGGTAGAAACGGGCGTGGCGTATGCGACCATTTTGGAATTACGGAAGATATCGACCTCATTATGGGTACATTCAGCAAATCGCTTGCTTCTATCGGTGGATTTGTGGCTGCGGATAAGGATACAATCAACTGGTTGCGTCATAATGCGCGTTCTTATATATTCCAGGCAAGCAATACTCCTGCTGCAACGGCCGCTGCCATAGAGGCTTTGCATATTTTGCAGACAGAACCTCAACGGCAGGAAAATTTGTGGAAGATTACCAACTATGCCTTGAAGTCGTTCCGTGATGCCGGATTCGAAATCGGTGATACAGAGAGCCCAATCATTCCTTTGTATGTGCGTGATACCGACAAGACTTTCGAAGTTACCAAGCTGGCCTTCGATGAAGGCGTGTTCATCAATCCGGTTATCCCGCCTGCATGTGCTCCTCAAGATACATTGGTGCGTTTTGCTTTGATGGCAACCCATACAAAAGAACAAATCGATTTCGCAATCGAGAAACTGATAAAATGTTTCAAGCAATTGGATATCTTGAAATAAATAAGGAATGGCCAGGCTTTAGATTCGTGTTAGAAGATACTAACTGGCTCTAAAGTCTGGTCAATATAGTGTCAGTAACATTATTTCACGAGTAATATGATTCTGAACGAGAGAGACAGTCGCCACGATGAAGTGTTACAGATAGCCCAACAGATGATGGTGGCGGCACGCACTGCGCCTAAGGGCAAGGGGGTTGATATTATTGAGATTGCGATGGTGACCGAAAGTAATATCCGCATCCTTTCTGATACGATGAAGCAGATGTATGAGGAAAACGGGCTTAAGTTTTTCCTGCGTGATGCAGATAATATTCTGGATGCCGAATGCATTATTCTCATCGGTACGCGCGAACAGCCGCAAGGACTTGACTGCGGACATTGCGGATACGAAACTTGTGCTTCGCGTAAGGAAGGTGTTCCTTGTGCCATCAACAGTATAGATGTTGGGATAGCGATTGGCTCGGCTTGTTCTGTTGCTGCCGACCATCGGGTAGATACGCGTGTGATGTTTTCGGCAGGACTGGCTGCACAGCAGCTTGACTGGTTAGATGGATGCAGGCAGGTTTATGCTATTCCTGTCAGTGCATCATCGAAAAACCCATTTTTCGACCGGAAACCGAAAACGGAATAAATGAAATGTAAGGGCGGATTGCCGGGATGGACTTCCGCACTTATGCTAATGGATATGCAAGGCAGAGATAACTTCATGAATAGTTTGATATAACTGCAACAGCTAATGAAGATATATTGTAGGGGGAATTAAGAAGCTGTTTTGAATTTCTCCAAAAAGTTTTTCTTGGCTTGATGTATCCGTTTTCGTGTGTGCTTTGGGCGATTTTTTGGTCCTTTCCGCTCCTGTTCTTCGTCAGATAGCCCGCTATCTTCCTCATCACAGAAGCAAAAATGCCTCAAAAACTCATCCCAAATCATCGCACGATAAATTCAAAACAGCTTCTAATATATCTTCATTGGGTATGTGATTATCTTCAATTCCTTTCTTTGTTATTTCGTCTTGAAGATGAATTTCTCTACTGCGTGGGCTACACCGTCTTCGTCATTCGAGTACGTAATGAAATCTGCATTTTCACGTACTACCTGTTGGGCATTCGCCATTGCTATGCCGAGGCCTGCATATTGTATCATTGACAGGTCGTTGAATCCGTCTCCTATGGCTATCATTTCTTCCCGCTTCATTCCTGTTTCTTCCAATAGCACCGAGAGCGACTGTGCCTTGTCAATGCCTTTTGGCACCAGTTCCAGAAAATAAGGTTCCGAACGGAATACTCCCATTCTGTCCTTTAACTTTTCGTACATTTCCTTTTCCAATATGGCAAGGCGTTCCGGTTCTCCCACAATCAGGCACTTCGTGATGGGACGGGGAATGGCTTCCAGGAAGTTGTCTACCTTTTTTATTTTCATTACATTCAGCAAGGCTTCTTTCAGTACGTATTCGTCATCAGGGGATTCTGTCAATACAAATTCGTGGTCGTATGTTACTATGGCAAATCTATTATTTGTGGCGCAATTATATAAATAAGGTAATACATCGTTGTCCAGCCATTTCTTATATATCACTTCTCCGGTTTTCCAGTCAATGATTTCACCACCATTGTATGAGAGAATATACCCTTCGTATCTGTCTAGTTCCAATGCGTTGGCAAGCGGCGCCACTCCGTATGTGGGGCGTCCTGAGGCAAGAACGATTTTCACTCCTTGTTTTTGGGCTTCTATCAGTGTGTCATGCGTATATGTTGTTATTCGCTTCTTAGAGTCGGTCAGCGTACCGTCCAAATCGAGTACCAGTAATTTGTAATTCATAAAATAATAGTCTTAAAATCGTTTCGTGTGCAAAGATAAACATTTATATTTAATGAGTGCTCTTCATGCTGTCAATTATGTGCTTCGCACCGTAGGGGTTTATGTATATGGTGGTGTCAACAGAAATCGCCCGAAGCACACACGAAAGCGGATAATCAAGACGAGCAGAATTTTTTTGTAGAAATTTAAAACAGACTCTTAATTTCAATTTAAAAAGTTTGTTTGTTACACAAAAAGTAACGTCCTTTGCAAAAACTAATATGAATGTCCGCAATGACCAATGTAGAGGCGTGCTGCATGCGTCCGAATGCGCCGGCTTATCCATGCGGAGCTTTCAAAAAAGCGTGTGCGATATGCTCTTACAAGCAATTTGGCAAAATGCGGACATTCATAAAACTAATTTCAATTCTTGGATTTACTTATGGCAGACAACTACATCGAGAAACAATTTGAGTCTTATCAGGCACGGAAGATGGCATGGGAAAAAGAAAACAAGTATAAGCGTAAAAAACAAGTCGCGACCCATGCAGAGCCAATAAAGAACCATCCTTGCGGACGGCTGTTTCACAACCAAAGTAAAAAGATTGTTGCAATACATGACCTCTCCGGGGTAGGACGTGTATCGCTTATGGCAGTTGTGCCTATTCTTTCTTCAATGGGGTTTCAGGTATGTCCGCTTCCTACGGCTATTCTTTCCACCCATACGCAGTATCCTGTTTATTCTTTCCTCGATCTTACTGACGAAATGGTCCGTATCATTGAAAAATGGGAACAGCTTGAAATCCGTTTTGATGCTTTTTATTCGGGATACCTTGGTTCTCCACAGCAAGTTCAGATTGTGGAAGATTTTATTCAGAAGTTCCGCCGCTCTACCGACTTGGTTGTGGTTGATCCGGTTATGGGTGACAATGGAAACCTTTACAAAGGCATAACAGAGGAAATGGTAACTGAAATGAAGAAATTAATCTGTCTTGCTGATATTATTACCCCTAACATGACCGAATTGTGCCGCCTGCTTGATATACCTTTTCAAGAGAAAATGAGTGATGCCGGTCTGAAGGATGCGCTTAAAGCATTGTCGGATAAAGGGCCTAGTATTGTCATCGTAACCAGTGTGCCGGTGCAGGATGATCCGCATTCTACGTCTGTATATGCTTATAACCGTTTCGGGAACCGTTATTGGAAAGTGACTTGCCCGTATTTGCCGGCTCATTATCCCGGTACGGGCGATACGTTTACCAGTGTCATTACCGGTTCGCTGATGCAGGGAGACAGCCTTCCTATGGCGCTGGACCGTGCTACTCAGTTTATTTTACAGGGTATTCGTGCTACATTCGGCTACGAATATAATAATTTAGAAGGCATCATGTTGGAAAAAATACTTCATAACTTGGATATGCCGATTCAGGTAAGCAGTTACGAGTTGGTGGAATAAAATGCAAGTGTCGATATGGATTTAGCTTGGGATTTTGCCCTGCGGTTGTTTTTGGCAGGCGTAATGGGCATATTGATAGGATTGGAGCGTGAGTATCGGGCGAAAGAAGCCGGATATCGTACACATTTTCTGGTGGCATTAGGCAGCGCATTGTTGATGATTGTGTCGCAATATGGGTTTTCGGATGTGCTGGAGCGTGATTTGGTCCGCCTCGATCCCAGCCGCATCGCGGCACAAGTGGTAAGCGGTATCGGTTTTATCGGTGCCGGGACTATTATCCTGCAAAAGCAGATTGTGCGTGGACTGACTACGGCTGCAGGCATTTGGGCCACTTCAGGCATCGGGCTTGCCATCGGGGCAGGAATGTATGGCATTGGCATTGCTGCTACGGTTTTGGTCTTGTTAGGACTGGAAGTGCTGAGTTTTTTCTTTAAAAGCATAGGCTTGCGGAATTTGATGGTAGAGTTTTCTGCCCGTGATAAGGAGGCTATCAAACGGGTGTCGGCTACATTTCATTCGAAAAACTACATTGTGGTATCGTATGAAATGTCTGAGTCATTCGTGAGAGGAGAGGTGGTATACAGCGTAAGCATGACCATCAAGGCAAAACGGCAGAATGAAGAAGGATTGTTGTTGATGTTCATGCAGGATTTTCCTGACATAACGGTGAATAAAATCATTTAAGAAGAAACTGTTTTGAAATTATTGTACGCAAACGAATACACCAGGTCAAGAAAAACTTTTTTGTAGAAATTCAAAACAGTTTCTAAGAAGCTGTTTTGAATTTATCGTGCGATGATTTGGGATGAGTTTTTGAGGCATTTTCGCTTCTGTGATGAGGAAGATAGCGGGCTATCTGACGAAGAACAGAAGTGGAAAGGACCAAAAAATCGCCCAAAGCACACACGCAAACGAACACATCAAGCCAAGAAAAACTTTTTGGAGAAATTCAAAACAGCTTCTAAGAATAGAAGAATTCTTTGAGAATGATGAACTGCTTCTCCCACAAAGAATTCTTCATTCTTCATTTTTAAATTTATCCGATATAGACATTGACTGTCAGGAAAATCCTATCGCCATGTTCGTCCATGTCAAAATCGATTTTGTCTTCGCGTGCCAGCCAGCCGATGGCTGCATTAAGGTCTCTGTCGGTCAATCCTGTCGCTTTTTTGAGTTCGTCATACTCCCAATGGCGGTTGTCTTTTAATTTATTCCAGACAATGCCTGCATGTTCGCCAATTTGAATTTTGTTCATTTTGTTTCGGTTTTAATTAATATTAAATCAAGGTGCTCAAATTTTATAGGCAAAGTAAACGATTTTTGTCCAAACTTTCAACTTTTTCTTTTCCTTTTTTTACTTTTAAACGCAAAAGGCATTAATCAAGTTTGGAAACTGTTTTATTATGGTCGAAAGCGCAGTCGTGAAAAGTATGATTATCAAATTTTGTCGGTTGCTTTTTGATTTAACGAGAAATTTCTACCTTTGCAGGTAGATTTTAATTCGAATCAAGATTATGGTAAAAAGGAAGAAGCTAAACTGGAGGGTGCCTAAGGGCACAGAATTGACCGAGCTGGACAAAAAGGTACTTTATTACCAGGACAAAGGGCATTTGGTCCCGTCTCGTGATTTAATCAAGACTCCAGAGCAGATAGAAGGCATACGGCGCAGCGGTCTGCTGAATACGGCTGTGCTTGACAAGGTGGCAGAAGAAATCCGTGAGGGGATGAGTACTGCTCAAATAGACAGAATCGTTTACGATTATACGGTGAATCATGGTGGCATTCCTGCCTGTTTGGGATATGAGGGTTTCCCCAAAAGTGTATGCACCTCTATTAATGAAGTGGTATGCCACGGCATTCCTTCGGAAGACGAAATCTTGGAAGAAGGTGATATTATTAA
The DNA here is from genome assembly GCF_002159615.1 of Bacteroides sp. An279. NCBI lineage: Bacteria > Pseudomonadati > Bacteroidota > Bacteroidia > Bacteroidales > Bacteroidaceae > Bacteroides > Bacteroides sp. An279. The sequence goes on along the minus strand of NZ_NFJA01000028.1, from coordinate 1,829 downwards.
CGTAGATTGCACTACAATCCTTAATGGATATTATGCAGATGCATCACGTATGTTTATTATCGGGAAGACAACCCCGGAGAAAGAAAAGCTTGTACAGGTGGCACGCGAGTGTATGGATATCGGTGCCGATGCTGCCCAACCTTTTGGTTTCGTAGGTGATATCGGGCATGCAGTCGAAAAACATGCCAAAAAAAATGGTTTCTCTGTGGTACGTGATTTATGCGGACATGGGGTAGGGTTGGACTTTCATGAAGAACCTGATGTGCTGCATTACGGACGGAAAGGTACAGGCATGTTGCTGGTACCTGGAATGGTGTTTACCATCGAACCGATGATTAATATGGGCACATGGGAAGTATTTATTGATGAGGAAGACGGCTGGACAGTAGTGACGGAAGACGAGCTGCCATCTGCCCAGTGGGAACATACTTACGTAATGACCGATAATGGACTGGAGATATTGACGTATTAAGAATAATTTGCTAATGTGCTAATTTGCTAATTTGCTAATTTGCCAATGTGCTAATTTGCCAATGTGCTAATTTGCCAATGTGTTAATTTGCCAATGTGTTAATTTGCCAATGTGTTAATTTGCCAATGTGTTAATTTGCCAATGTGTTAATTAATTTTCACATTACCACATTCTCACATTAGCACATTGATACATTGCCACATTGTCACATTGATTAATTACTGATTATGAATAACGATATAATAATATTAGGAATAGAGTCTTCGTGCGACGATACGTCTGCTGCCGTTATCCGCAATGGGGTGTTGCTCTCCAGTGTCATTGCCAGCCAGGCTGTACACGAAGCTTATGGAGGGGTAGTGCCCGAACTGGCTTCACGTGCACACCAGCAGAATATTGTGCCAGTGGTGCACGAAGCGCTAAAGCGGGCAGGCGTGACGAAAGAACAGCTAAGTGCCATTGCTTTTACCCGTGGTCCCGGACTGATGGGTTCGTTGCTGGTAGGCGTTTCTTTTGCCAAGGGATTGGCTTTGGCTTTAGGTATCCCTTTGGTGGATGTCAATCACTTGCAGGGTCATGTGTTGGCGCATTTTATTAAAGAGTCTGAGGAAGATACGGATCAGCCTAAGTTTCCGTTCATTTGTTTACTGGTGTCGGGTGGTAATTCGCAGATAATTCGTGTAAATGCCTACAATGACATGCAGGTGTTGGGGCAGACCATCGATGATGCGGCCGGAGAAGCTATCGACAAATGTTCGAAAGTGATGGGGTTGGGTTATCCCGGCGGACCGATTATTGACAAACTGGCACGTCAGGGAAATCCGGATGCGTTTACATTCAGCAAACCACATATTGGGGGATACGATTATAGTTTTAGTGGATTAAAGACATCGTTTCTTTATTCGCTTCGTGACTGGTTGAAGGATGAACCGGATTTTATAGAACATCATAAAACCGATTTGGCCGCGTCGCTGGAAAAAACGATTGTCGATATCTTAATGGATAAGTTGCGTAAGGTTGTAAAAGATACAGGTATTACTGAAGTGGCGGTTGCCGGAGGTGTATCGGCAAACAACGGGTTGCGCAATGCATTCTGCGAGCATGCTGCAAAATACGGATGGAAAATCTATATTCCTAAATTTGGCTATACAACAGACAATGCTGCAATGATTGCCATCACCGGTTATTACAAATACTTGGACAAGGATTTTTGTTCAATAGACAAACCGGCATATTCGCGTGTGGCACTTTAGAAGCTGTTTTGAATTTATCGTGCGATGATTTGGGATGAGTTTTTGAGGCATTTCCGCTTCTGTGATGAGGAAGATAGCGGGCTATCTGACGAAGAACAGGAGCG
>NZ_NFJA01000027.1:0-41291 GCF_002159615.1 Bacteroides sp. An279 | reverse complement strand
GGTAGATTTTCAGGCTTTCTTCGTAGCTGTCGTATTCGGTCTTGGTGAACTTGGCAATCTCAGCGGCTTCGAAGAGTTTGGTGAAGATGCGTTCCTGCAGGGCTTTGGGACGTTCCATCAGGCGTGAGAGGTTGCGCAACACGAAGAGCCATTTCTCGAACATGCCGTTCAGTTCTTCTTCGCTTTTATTGAACTTGGGCATTTCCAGGTAAATGAAAGTCAGCTTGTCATAAAACACTTCTTTGGTCCGGGTGTCCATGAGCTTCACTTCGTGGTGATAGAAATCATCGCTCTGCTCGTCGAAGGTGAAGTTGAGGATGCCGATGACATATACGGCTTTCAGCTTGTAATTCCATTCCCCTTTCTGTCCCTGTTCGCGGATGGGGAAGGTGGCGTAATACAAGCTTCGGTCCTTGAAGAACTGTTGTTCTCCGCGCTGCATTTCTACCAGTATCTTCTCTCCGTTTTCGTTTTCGCAATACACATCGAACACCGCCTTGCGGTCTGCCTCGCCGGTGCCTAAATGCTCCGTATTGAGGTAGGTCAGGTCTTTCACCACTTCTTTTCCGTGCAGGAGGCTGTTGATGAAGCTGATGAGCAGGTCCTTGTTTATTTCGGTGCCGAACAGTTTCTTGAATCCGAAGTCGGTATAGGGGTTGACGTATCTGTCGCTGAGTTCTCTTCTGTCCATAATTGCCGGTGTTTTAGGAATGTAACGTATGCAAATATAGTGTTTTTTTTGTAATTTGCGAAGACTGATTTTTATTTCCTTATGCCTCTGTCTGTTTGTATTTTAAATTCTTATGCAGGCATAAAAGGGTCAGTCATGAAACGAATACATCAAGACGGGAAAAAACACACGAAAACGTATACATCAAGCCAAGAAAAACTTTTTGGAGAAATTCAAAACAGCTTCTTAATTGTCTGATGAAATTTCGTAGGCATTCGAACCAATGCTTGCTGATTGCCATTTTTCCAGATAGTATCATAGCAAGGCGCAGTTGGCTGCGGAAGCCCGCGGATATGGGTGCGTCGGCACATACCATATAAGTCCATCCGTTGTAAGATTATTAATCTTCAGGCTGCAAGATTATTAATCTTACAAGCGGAAGATTATTAATCTTACACCAGGCGAAGTTATCTGCGGCTGTTCCATTTTGCCGTTTCAGTTATCTTTGTGGATTGTGGCAGTCAACTGGAATGACTTGTGAATATATCTTCGTCCTCAAATGAATATATACATGAGATCTAAATATTTATTTAACCTTTTTATGCAATTTTATATCTACGGGAAAGGGATGATTCTTCTCTTGGGACATAGAATCCTGAAAGTCATTGTATAATGATCCGTATTGTCATCTTTGGAGTTTGTGACGGATGTTCTCCGGCTGGGTAAGCTCTATGCCTTTCTCTCTGACTAATCAGTTTGCGGAAAAGAAAGGAGAAAATTTTATCGTTATCAGAATTTTATGCAAAAACAGTTTGTGTATTAAAAAGTTATTTGTAATTTTGCAGCCCGAAATGTATAGTTTCGGCTTGATATAGGAAAACAAAATAAATATAACAATATAAATAATTAAAAATCAAACAAAATGCCTACTATTCAACAGTTAGTAAGAAAAGGAAGAAAGGTTTTGGTTGAGAAGAGTAAATCTCCGGCACTTGACTCATGTCCGCAAAGACGTGGTGTATGTGTGCGTGTTTACACTACAACTCCGAAGAAACCGAATTCTGCAATGCGTAAAGTTGCTCGTGTGCGTCTGACAAACTCTAAGGAAGTGAACTCTTATATTCCGGGAGAAGGCCACAACTTGCAGGAACACTCTATTGTATTGGTACGTGGCGGTCGTGTGAAAGACCTTCCGGGTGTACGTTATCACATCGTTCGTGGCACATTGGATACGGCCGGCGTGGCAGGACGTACGCAAAGACGTTCTAAGTACGGTGCTAAGCGTCCGAAACCGGGACAGGCAGCTCCGGCAGGAAAGGGTAAGAAGTAATATCTGCTGCGGGTATACAGAAAATTATTAATCCGTTTTGGTTTGCAGGAAAGCTTTAAGGTTGAGTAAATGTCTCGGAGGAGGCGTTGAAGAAAACAAAAGGTGCAGCCCCAAACTAAACATTATTATCAAAACAAAATGAGAAAAGCAAAACCTAAAAAACGTATCATTCTTCCGGATCCCGTATTCAACGATCCGAAGGTTTCTAAATTTGTAAACCACTTGATGTATGACGGTAAGAAGAATACTTCTTACGAAATCTTCTACAAAGCATTGGATGTGGTAGGAACAAAGCTTCCGGGCGAAGAAAAATCAGCATTGGAAGTGTGGAAAAAAGCATTGGACAATGTAACTCCTCAGTTGGAAGTGAAGTCTCGCCGTATTGGTGGTGCCACTTTCCAGGTTCCGACTGAGATCCGTCCCGAACGTAAGGAGTCTATTTCAATGAAAAACCTGATCGCTTTTGCACGTAAACGTGGTGGAAAATCGATGGCTGACAAATTGGCTGCTGAAATTCTGGATGCATATAACGAACAGGGCGGTGCTTTCAAGCGTAAGGAAGATATGCACCGTATGGCTGAAGCTAACCGTGCATTTGCTCACTTCAGATTCTAATCAAGTATAATTAATTTAAGAAGGAACAGAAAATGGCTAAACATGATTTGCATTTGACCCGTAACATTGGTATTATGGCTCACATCGATGCCGGTAAAACCACTACTTCAGAACGTATTCTGTTTTATACTGGTTTAACTCACAAAATCGGTGAAGTTCATGATGGTGCTGCTACGATGGACTGGATGGAACAGGAGCAGGAACGTGGTATCACGATTACCTCTGCTGCTACAACCACTTACTGGAATTATGCGGGCAACAAGTATAAGATCAACTTGATCGATACTCCGGGGCACGTGGACTTTACTGCTGAGGTAGAACGTTCGTTGCGTGTGCTGGACGGTGCTGTTGCTACTTATTGTGCCGTAGGTGGCGTTGAGCCGCAGTCGGAAACGGTATGGCGTCAGGCTGACAAGTACAATGTTCCCCGTATCGGTTATGTCAACAAAATGGACCGTTCGGGCGCGGACTTCTTCGAAGTGGTACGTCAGATGAAAGATGTATTGGGCGCTAATCCGTGTCCGGTAGTTGTTCCTATCGGTGCCGAAGAAAACTTCAAGGGATTGGTTGACTTGATCAAGATGAAAGCTATCTATTGGCATGATGAAACCATGGGTGCCGATTATGAGGTAGAGGATATCCCGGCAAACTTGGTTGACGAAGCGAATGAATGGCGCGATAAAATGCTGGAAAAAGTAGCTGAGTTCGACGAAGCTTTGATGGAAAAGTACTTCGATGATCCTTCTACGATTACGGAAGAAGAAATCCTGCGTGCTTTGCGTGCCGGAACTTTGAAGATGGAAATCGTGCCGATGTTGTGCGGTTCTTCGTTTAAGAATAAGGGCGTGCAGACATTGTTGGATTATGTATGTGCATTCTTGCCTTCTCCGTTGGATACTCCGAATATTGTGGGTACAAACCCCTCTACCGGAGCTGAAGAAGACCGTAAGCCGAGCGAAGATGAAAAAACTGCTGCTTTGGCATTTAAGATTGCTACTGACCCGTATGTAGGCCGTCTGACTTTCTTCCGTGTTTATTCTGGTAAGGTTGAGGCAGGTTCTTATATCTACAATTCTCGTTCTGGAAAGAAAGAACGTGTTTCGCGTCTGTTCCAGATGCATTCTAACAAGCAGAATCCGGTAGAGGTAATTAGTGCTGGTGATATTGGTGCTGGGGTAGGTTTCAAAGATATCCGCACCGGTGATACACTGTGTGACGAAACTGCTCCGATCGTATTGGAATCTATGGATTTCCCGGAACCGGTTATCGGTATTGCAGTAGAGCCGAAGACTCAGAAAGATTTGGACAAGCTGTCTAACGGTTTGGCTAAGCTGGCTGAAGAAGATCCGACCTTTACTGTACGCACAGACGAGCAGACCGGTCAGACCATCATCTCGGGTATGGGTGAGCTTCACTTGGATATCATCATCGACCGTTTGAAACGTGAATTCAAGGTTGAATGTAACCAAGGCCGTCCGCAGGTAAACTACAAGGAAGCTATCACAAAGACTGTGGAATTGCGTGAAGTGTATAAGAAGCAGTCGGGTGGTCGCGGTAAGTTTGCCGATATCATCGTTACCGTAGGACCGGTTGACGAAGACTGGACACAAGGTGGATTGCAGTTCATCGATGAGGTGAAAGGTGGTAATGTGCCTAAGGAATTCATTCCTTCTGTACAGAAAGGTTTCCAGACAGCTATGAAGAATGGTGTGTTGGCAGGATTCCCGCTTGACTCTTTGAAGGTTGTGCTGAAAGATGGTTCGTTCCACCCGGTAGACTCTGACCAGCTGTCATTCGAAATCTGTGCCATCCAGGCTTATAAGAACGCTTGCGTGAAGGCAGGTCCTGTATTGATGGAGCCGATTATGAAGCTGGAAGTCGTTACTCCGGAAGAAAATATGGGTGACGTAATCGGTGACTTGAACAAACGTCGTGGCCAGGTAGAAGGTATGGAGACAAGCCGTTCGGGTGCCCGTATCGTGAAGGCGATGGTTCCGCTGGCAGAAATGTTCGGCTATGTAACTGCCTTGCGTACGATTACTTCGGGTCGTGCAACCTCTTCAATGAGTTACGACCATCATGCTCAAGTATCTTCTTCTATCGCTAAGGCTGTTCTGGAAGAAGTGAAAGGCCGTACCGATTTGGTATAATCAAAAAAAATAGCTTGAAGCCTATGGGGGTTAGCGAATGACTCTTAACCCTCATGCTTCATCTTATTGGATAATCATCTATTAATATAATAAAAGGAAAATGAGTCAGAAAATCAGAATTAAATTGAAATCTTACGATCACAACTTGGTAGACAAGTCTGCTGAGAAGATTGTAAAGACTGTAAAAGCTACAGGTGCTATTGTGAGCGGTCCGATTCCATTGCCTACTCATAAGCGTATCTTTACAGTAAACCGTTCGACTTTCGTTAATAAAAAGTCGCGTGAACAGTTCGAATTGTCTTCTTACAAGAGACTGATTGACATCTATAGCTCAACTGCCAAGACAGTGGATGCATTGATGAAATTGGAATTGCCGAGTGGAGTAGAAGTAGAAATTAAAGTTTAATGAATTAAAAATTAACTGAAATGCCAGGATTATTAGGAAAGAAAATCGGAATGACATCCGTTTTCAGTGCTGATGGTAAGAATGTACCATGCACTGTTATCGAAGCTGGTCCCTGTGTAGTTACTCAGATTAAGAGCGTAGAAAAAGATGGCTATGCAGCTGTTCAGTTGGGCTTCCAGGAAATGAAGGAAAAGCATACAACCAAACCGCTGATGGGTCACTTCAAAAAAGCAGGAGTAACTCCCAAGAGACACTTGGCCGAGTTCAAAGATTTCTCAGAAGAATTGAATTTAGGTGACACAATTACCGTAGAACTGTTCAATGATGCTCCGTATGTGGATATAATCGGAACATCGAAGGGTAAAGGTTTTCAGGGCGTCGTTAAACGTCATGGCTTCGGTGGTGTAGGTCAGACTACTCACGGTCAGCACAACCGTGCCCGCAAACCGGGTTCTATCGGTGCATGTTCTTATCCCGCAAAGGTGTTCAAAGGAATGCGCATGGGAGGTCAAATGGGTGGTGGTAGAGTTACTACTCACAACTTGCAAGTATTAAAAGTAATTCCTGAACATAACCTGCTGTTGATTAAGGGCTCTGTTCCAGGTTACAAAGGTTCAATCGTAATAATTGAGAAATAATGGAAGTTAATGTATTAAATATTAAAGGTGAAGATACCGGAAGAAAAGTTGTCTTGAATGACGCCATCTTCGGCATCACTCCGAATGACCACGCTATCTATTTGGCTGTAAAGCAGTACTTGGCTAATCAGCGTCAGGGTACTCACAAGTCAAAAGAAAGAAGTGAAATAAGTGGTTCTACTCGTAAATTGGGCCGTCAGAAAGGTGGCGGTGGTGCACGTCGCGGTGATATCAATTCTCCGCTGTTGGTTGGCGGTGCACGTGTGTTTGGTCCGAAACCTCGTGACTACAGCTTTAAGTTGAACAAGAAAGTGAAATCGTTGGCCCGTAAGTCTGCTTTGTCTTATAAGGCTCAGGCAAATAACATTGTTGTGGTTGAAGACTTCACATTTGAAGCTCCGAAGACAAAAGATTTCGTAAATGTTGTGAATAATCTTAAAGTAGCTGGTAAGAAGTTACTGATGGTTTTGCCGGAAGCAAATAAAAACGTATATTTGTCAGCTCGTAATTTAGAGCGTACAAATTTGGCGATTGCTTCTGCGCTGAATACTTATGTGGTATTGAACGCAGAAACTCTTGTTGTTACAGAGAATGCATTGAAAGCTATCGAGGAAACCTTAATTAAATAATTATAGGAGGCTGAAAGTAATATGGGAATGATTGTTAAACCGTTGGTTACAGAAAAAATGACGGCTATTACAGATAAGATGAACAACCGTTTCGGGTTCATCGTACGTCCGGAAGCCAACAAATTGGAAATTAAGAGTGAAATCGAAGCTTTGTATAATGTGACCGTGTTGGATGTAAACACGATGCGTTATCAAGGGAAAAACAAAACTCGTTATACAAAATCAGGCTTGATCAAAGGTCGCAAGAACGCTTTCAAGAAAGCAATTGTTACCTTGAAAGAAGGCGATACTATTGATTTTTATAGTAATATTTGATATAGAAGATGGCAGTACGTAAATTTAAGCCCACAACACCGGGGCAGAGACACAAAATTATTGGTACTTTTGAAGAGATTACTGCATCGGTACCAGAAAAATCTCTTGTGTATGGAAAGCGTTCTACGGGTGGTCGTAACAACGTAGGTAAGATGACAATGCGCTATATAGGTGGCGGTCATAAGAGAAAATATCGTATCATCGATTTCAAGAGAAACAAAGACGGTGTTCCGGCAGTTGTTAAAACTATTGAATACGATCCGAACCGTTCGGCTCGTATCGCTCTGTTGTTTTACGCTGACGGAGAAAAAAGATATATCATTGCTCCTAATGGATTGCAAGTAGGCAGCACATTGATGTCGGGAGCGGATGCGACGCCTGAGATTGGTAACGCGCTTCCGTTGGATAACATCCCTGTCGGTACTGTAATTCATAACATTGAATTGCGTCCGGGACAAGGAGCTGCACTGGTAAGATCGGCTGGTAATTTTGCTCAATTGACTTCTCGTGAGGGACGTTATTGTGTGGTTAAATTGCCTTCTGGCGAATTGAGACAAATCTTGGGTGCTTGCAAGGCTACTATTGGTAGTGTAGGTAACTCTGACCATGCGTTGGAGTCTTCTGGTAAGGCAGGCCGCTCTCGCTGGTTGGGACGTCGTCCGCACAACCGTGGTGTTGTTATGAACCCTGTTGATCACCCGATGGGTGGTGGTGAAGGACGTCAGTCTGGAGGTCATCCGAGATCACGCAAAGGTTTGTATGCTAAGGGCTTGAAGACAAGATCTCCGAAGAAACAGTCTTCTAAGTATATAATTGAAAGAAGAAAGTAATAACAACTGATTTTAACTGAGAAAATTATGAGTCGTTCATTAAAAAAAGGTCCATATATTAATGTAAAACTGGAAAAGAAAGTGCTTGCCATGAATGAAAGTGGCAAGAAGTCAGTTGTTAAGACGTGGGCCAGAGCTTCAATGATTTCGCCTGATTTCGTTGGGCATACTATTGCAGTTCATAACGGAAATAAATTTATTCCTGTTTATGTTACAGAAAACATGGTGGGACACAAGTTGGGTGAATTTGCCCCGACACGTACATTCCGTGGCCATGCTGGTAACAAGAAAAAATAAACGGACAGGAGCTTTTTGAAATAATAAAAAGTGAAGAATAATGGGAGCAAGAAAAAAAATATCGGCTGAGAAAAGAAAAGAAGCCCGTAAAACCATGTATTTTGCAAAATTGCAAAATGTGCCTACTTCTCCACGTAAGATGCGTCTGGTTGCAGATATGATTCGTGGAATGGAAGTAAATCGTGCACTTGGCGTTTTGAAGTTTTCTTCAAAAGCAGCAGCTGCAAAAGTTGAGAAATTGTTACGCTCTGCTATTGCAAACTGGGAAACGAAAAACGAGCGCAAGGCTGAAGACGGCGAATTGTATGTGACTAAGATTTTTGTTGATGAAGGAGTTACTCTGAAAAGAATGAGACCGGCTCCGCAGGGTAGAGGTTACAGAATTCGCAAACGTTCTAATCATGTGACTCTGTTTGTTGATGCTAAAAATACTAATGATAAAAATTAAACGTAGATGGGACAGAAAGTTAATCCGATAAGCAACCGTTTAGGAATTATCAGAGGATGGGATTCTAATTGGTACGGTGGCAAGAATTATGGTGATGCTTTGCTGGAAGACAGCAAAATTCGTAAATATCTGAATGCCAGACTTGCAAAAGCCAGCGTTTCTAGAATCGTAATCGAACGTACTCTGAAATTGGTGACAATTACTGTATGTACTGCTCGTCCGGGTATTATCATTGGTAAAGGTGGTCAGGAAGTTGACAAGTTGAAAGAGGAGTTGAAGAAGATCACCGATAAAGATATCCAAATCAATATCTTCGAAGTAAAGCGTCCCGAACTTGATGCTGTTATCGTTGCAAACAACATCGCTCGCCAGGTAGAGGGTAAAATCGCTTACCGCCGTGCTATTAAGATGGCTATTGCCAATACGATGCGCATGGGTGCTGAAGGTATTAAGGTTTTGATTTCTGGTCGTTTGAATGGCGCAGAAATGGCGCGTTCTGAAATGTATAAGGAAGGTCGTACACCGTTGCATACTTTCCGTGCAGACATTGATTACTGTCAGGCTGAAGCATTGACAAAGGTCGGTTTGCTGGGCATTAAGGTATGGATTTGCCGGGGTGAGGTTTATGGAAAACGTGAGTTGGCTCCTAACTTTACACAGGCAAAAGAAAACGGCCGTGGCGGAAACGGAAATAACAGTGGCAAGAATTTCCGCAGAAAGAAAAATAACAATCGCTAACGAATTTGAATTTTAGGAATTATGTTACAACCGAAAAAGACAAAATTCAGAAGACAGCAGAAGGGCAGCGCCAAAGGTAATGCACAGCGTGGTCATCAGTTGGCATTTGGTTCTTTTGGAATCAAATCTTTACAGACCAAATGGATTACGGGTCGTCAGATTGAAGCAGCTCGTATTGCTGTAACTAGATATATGCAACGTCAGGGTCAGATTTGGATCCGCATTTTCCCGGACAAACCGATTACTCGTAAGCCTGCTGACGTACGTATGGGTAAAGGTAAAGGTAATCCGGAAGGATTTGTTGCTCCTGTAACTCCGGGTCGTATCCTGATTGAAGTGGAAGGAGTATCTTTTGATGTAGCTAAAGAAGCTTTGCGCCTGGCGGCACAAAAACTTCCTGTGACTACTAAGTTTATTGTTAGACGTGATTACGACGCAAGTCAAAATGCTTAATTGAGATATGAAGATTGCAGAAATTAGAGAAATACCGACCAGTGAATTGGCTGAAAGAATTCAGACAGAAGTGGCTAATTATAACCAAATGGTGTTGAATCATTCAATCTCTCCGTTGGAAAATACTGCACAAATCAGAACTTTGCGTAGAACGATTGCACGGATGAAGACAGAATTGCGTCAGAGAGAACTCAACAACAAATAACAAGGTCTTATTATGGAAGTAAGAAATTTAAGAAAAGAAAGAACTGGTGTTGTGGTTAGCAACAAGATGGATAAGACTGTTACTGTTGCTGCCAAATTTAAGGAGAAACACCCGATTTATGGTAAGTTCGTTTCGAAGACGAAAAAATATCATGCTCATGACGAAAAGAATGAATGTGCTGTAGGTGATACTGTACGCATCATGGAAACTCGTCCTTTGAGTAAGACTAAGAGATGGAGAGTGGTTGAAATAATTGAAAAAGCGAAGTAATTATGATACAAACAGAATCCAGACTTACAGTATGTGATAACAGTGGCGCAAAAGAAGCTCTTTGCATTCGTGTATTGGGCGGAACGAGAAGACGCTATGCTTCTGTAGGAGATGTGATTGTCGTTTCTGTAAAGAGCGTAATCCCATCAAGTGATATTAAGAAAGGTGCAGTATCTAAGGCTTTGGTCGTACGTACTAAGAAAGAAATCCGTCGTGCTGATGGTTCTTATATTCGTTTTGATGACAATGCATGTGTGTTGCTGAACAATGCGGGCGAAATTAGAGGTAGTCGTATCTTTGGACCGGTAGCGAGAGAATTGCGTAGTGTGAATATGAAAGTGGTTTCACTTGCACCTGAAGTACTTTAATTTTGTTAAAAAGTTAAGTCGTAATGAGTAAGTTACATATTAAGAAAGGCGATACAGTTTACGTAAACTCTGGTGAAGACAAGGGTAAAACTGGACGTGTGTTGAAAGTTCTTGTAAAAGAGGGACGTGCAGTGGTTGAGGGTATCAACATGGTATCCAAAAGTACTAAACCGAATGCAAAGAATCCGCAGGGAGGTATTGTGAAACAGGAAGCTCCGATTCACATCTCTAACCTGAATCCGGTTGACCCGAAGACAGGTAAACCGACACGTATTGGTAGAAGAGAAAGTTCTGATGGAAGAACATTTGTTCGTTATGCTAAAAAATCGGGAGAGGAGATTAAATAATGGGTAATACTGCTAGCCTTAAGAAAGAATATGCAGAGCGTATCGCTCCTGCATTGAAGAATCAATTCAAGTATTCTTCGACTATGCAAATTCCTGTACTCAAGAAGATTGTAATCAATCAGGGCTTGGGTATGGCTGTTGCTGATAAGAAAATAATTGATGTTGCCATCAATGAGTTGACTGCTATTACAGGACAGAAAGCAGTGGCAACTGTATCACGCAAAGATATCGCAAACTTCAAATTGCGTAAAAAAATGCCGATTGGTGTGATGGTGACTTTGCGTCGTGAGAGAATGTATGAGTTCCTTGAAAAACTTGTGCGTGTGGCTTTGCCGCGTATCCGTGACTTCAAAGGTATTGAAAGTAAGTTTGACGGTCGTGGTAACTATACCTTGGGTATTCAGGAGCAAATCATTTTCCCGGAAATCAATATCGATAGCATTGCCAAGATTATGGGTATGAATATCACTTTCGTGACTTCTGCTCAGACTGATGAAGAAGGTTATGCATTGTTGAAAGAATTCGGTTTACCGTTTAAAAACGCTAAAAAAGACTGATTAGATATGGCAAAAGAATCAATGAAAGCTCGTGAAGTAAAAAGAGCGAAGCTGGTAGCCAAATATGCAGAAAAACGTGCTGCACTGAAAAAAATTGTCAATTCAGGTGATCCTGTTGCAGCGTTTGAGGCGGCACAGAAATTGCAAAGCCTCCCTAAGAATGCAAATCCGATTCGTTTACACAATCGTTGCAAGCTGACAGGTCGTCCTAGAGGTTACATGCGTCAGTTCGGTATTTCACGTATCCAATTCCGTGAAATGGCATCCAGTGGTTTAATACCGGGTGTAAAGAAGGCAAGTTGGTAATTAGTGTTTATTATTAAATATTGTCAGGGTAGTCCTGATTAATTTAACAATTAGTTTTATGACAGATCCAATCGCAGATTATCTCACAAGGTTGAGAAATGCAATTAGTGCAAAGCACAGAGTGGTGGAAGTACCTGCTTCAAATCTGAAAAAGGAGATTACAAAAATCCTGTTTGACAAAGGTTACATCCTGAATTACAAATTTGTGGAAGATGGTCCTCAAGGTACTATTAAGGTAGCTTTGAAGTATGATGCCGTAAATAAGGTTAATGCTATCAAGAAGCTTGTAAGAGTATCTACTCCAGGTTTGCGTAAGTATACTGGCTATAAGGACATGCCGAGAGTTATTAATGGATTAGGTATTGCTATTATATCTACTTCCAAAGGTGTAATGACAGATAAGGAAGCTTCAGTGTTGAAAATTGGCGGTGAAGTTCTTTGTTATGTATATTAATGGAGGGTAAGCTATGTCAAGAATAGGTAAATTGCCAGTTGTTATCCCTGCCGGAGTTACTGTAACTCTGAAGGATAATGTAGTTAGTGTAAAAGGTCCTAAAGGTGAGTTGAGTCAGTATGTCAATCCCGCTATTGAGGTGACGATTGCAGACGGACATGTGGAGTTGAAAGAAAATGAAAACGCAATGCTTGACGATCTGAAACAACGTCATGCATATCATGGCTTGTATCGTGCATTGGTGCACAATATGGTTGTGGGTGTTTCTGAAGGATATAAGAAGGAATTGGAATTGGTCGGTGTAGGTTACCGTGCGTCAAACAATGGTAATATCATTGACCTCGCTTTAGGATATACGCATAATATCTTTATACAGTTGCCTCCTGAAATTAAGGTGGAAACTAAGTCTGAGAGAAATAAGAACCCTCTTATTATATTGGAATCTTGTGACAAGCAGCTGCTTGGTCAGGTGTGTGCAAAAATACGTTCTTTCCGTAAGCCTGAACCTTATAAAGGAAAAGGTATTAAGTTTGTTGGTGAAGAAATTCGTAGAAAGTCTGGTAAGTCGGCTGGCGCTAAATAATTCACATTAAATCGTATAATATTATGACAACAAAAATAGAAAGACGAATCAAGATTAAATATAGAGTACGTAACAAGATTTCAGGTACTCCGGAACGTCCTCGTATGAGCGTGTTCAGAAGCAACAAGCAAATCTATGTTCAGGTGATTGATGATTTGAGCGGCAAGACTTTGGCGGCAGCTTCTTCTTTGGGAATGGCTGCAATGCCTAAGAAAGAACAGGCTGCCAAGGTTGGTGAACTGATTGCAAAGAAAGCCCAGGAAGCTGGTATTACGGCTGTTGTATTTGACCGTAATGGCTACTTGTATCATGGGAGAGTAAAAGAGGTAGCTGATGCTGCTCGTAACGGTGGACTTAAATTTTAATGGATTATGGCAATTAATAATAGAGTTAAGATCACTAACGATATAGAATTAAAGGACAGACTGGTAGCCATTAATCGTGTAACGAAGGTTACGAAAGGTGGTAGAACTTTTAGTTTTGCTGCTATCGTGGTGGTAGGAAATGAAGACGGCATCATTGGTTATGGTCTTGGTAAAGCTGGTGAAGTGACAGCTGCAATTGCTAAGGGTGTGGAAGCCGCTAAGAAGAATCTGACTCGTGTGCCTGTATTGAAAGGTACTGTGCCTCACGAACAGACTGCAAAGTTTGGTGGTGCTGAAGTATTTATCAAACCGGCTTCGACAGGTACAGGAGTAGTTGCCGGAGGTGCAATGCGTGCTGTATTGGAAAGCGTAGGTGTGACAGATGTTTTGGCTAAGTCTAAAGGATCTTCCAATCCTCATAACTTGGTAAAGGCTACTATTTTGGCACTCAGTGAAATGCGTGATGCCTGTATGGTTGCTCAAAACAGAGGTGTAAGTTTGGATAAAGTATTTAGAGGATAAGGAGGTTTTACATGTCAACTATTAAGATTAAGCAAGTTAAAAGTAGAATAGGTGCTCCTGCCAATCAAAAAAGAACGTTGGATACCTTGGGACTTCGTAAATTGAATCAAGTGGTTGAGCGTGAAGCTACTCCTTCTGTTCTGGGTATGGTTGAAAAGGTGAGACATCTTGTTACAATCGTTAAGTAATAATTAATAAAGAATTTTGCGATATGAATTTAAATAGTTTACGTCCAGCAGCAGGTTCTACTAAGACAAGAAAAAGAATAGGCCGTGGTCCGGGTTCTGGTTTGGGTGGAACTTCTACAAGAGGACATAAAGGTGCAAAATCAAGATCGGGTTATTCTAAGAAGATTGGTTTTGAAGGAGGGCAGATGCCTCTCCAGCGCCGTGTGCCTAAATTTGGTTTCAAGAATATTAACCGTGTTGAATATAAAGCTATTAATCTTAGTGTAATTCAAGAGCTGTCAGCTGCAAAAAATTTGTCTAAAGTAGGCATTAATGAGCTGATTGAGGCGGGTTTTGTTTCTTCTAATCAATTAGTGAAAGTTCTTGGTAACGGTAGTTTAACTACTAAACTCGAAGTAGAAGCACATGCTTTTTCCAAGAGTGCAGTAGCTGCAATCGAAGCCGTTGGTGGTAATGCAGTAAAACTCTGATTCAATGAGAAAATCTATTGAAACATTAAAGAACATATGGAATATTGGGGATCTGAGAAAACGGATCCTCATTACTATATTGTTTGTCGCAATCTACAGATTCGGTTCGTATGTGGTTCTTCCAGGTATCAACCCAGATATGTTGTCAAAGTTGCATGAACAAACAAGTGAAGGTCTTCTTGCTTTGTTAAACATGTTCTCTGGTGGAGCTTTTTCCAATGCTTCTATTTTTGCATTGGGAATTATGCCGTACATCTCTGCATCCATTGTGATTCAGTTGTTGGCGATTGCAGTTCCTTATTTCCAGAAACTACAGCGTGAAGGTGAAAGTGGGCGTCGGAAAATCAATCAGTATACTCGAATTCTGACTATATTCATTTTGATTTTTCAGGCTCCTTCTTATCTGATTAACTTGAAAATGCAGGCAGGTCCGGCTCTTAATGCTTCATTAGATTGGACTTTCTTTATTATTACTTCTACCATCATTTTGGCAGCCGGAAGTATGTTTATTTTATGGTTAGGTGAACGAATCACAGATAAAGGTATCGGAAACGGAATCTCCTTAATAATTATGATTGGAATTATAGCCCGTCTTCCGCAAGCCTTTTCCGGTGAGTTCGTATCACGTCTTGCTTCTCCAGGAGCAGGGGGTATTATCATGTTCTTGCTTGAAATTATCGTGCTGATTTTGGTAATAGCTGCTGCTATCCTTCTGGTGCAAGGAGTCCGTAAAATACCAGTGCAATATGCAAAACGTATTGTCGGGAACAAACAATATGGTGGTGCAAGACAATACATTCCTTTGAAGGTGAATGCTGCAAATGTGATGCCGATTATCTTTGCGCAAGCAATAATGTTCATTCCTATAACTGTTATCGGTTTTTCGAATGTTGCTTCGGCAAGTGGAATTGCCCGTGCTTTCGTTGATCATACCAGTTTTTGGTATAATTTGGTTTTTGCTATTTTGATTATTGTATTTACGTGGTTTTATACAGCAATCACGATTAATCCGAATCAGATGGCAGAGGACATGAAACGGAATAATGGCTTCATCCCAGGTATTAAGCCGGGTAAAAGTACGGCTGATTATATTGATATGATTATGACACGTATCACTTTGCCTGGTTCGTTGTTTTTGGCACTTATCGCTATCCTTCCTGCTTTTGCCGGTATTTTCGGTGTGCAGGCAGAGTTTGCGCAATTCTTCGGTGGAACATCTCTGTTGATTCTTGTAGGTGTTGTACTTGATACTTTACAGCAAGTAGAAAGTCATTTATTGATGCGCCATTATGACGGTCTTCTCACTTCGGGAAGAATAAAAGGCCGTTCCGGCGTTGCTGCATATTAATTTGCATTCAATATGATATTTCTAAAGACTGATGATGAAATAGAACTGTTACGCCAAAGTAATCTCCTTGTGGGGAAAACTTTGGCTGAACTGGCTAAACTAATCAAGCCGGGTGTGACTACGAAGCAACTGGATAAAGTTGCTGAAGAGTTTATTAGAGACCATGGAGCTGTTCCTACTTTTAAAGGATTTCCGAATCCTTATGGAGGTCCGTTTCCTGGTTCTATCTGCACTTCGGTGAACGAGCAGGTAGTGCATGGCATTCCCAATGATATTCCTTTGAAAGAAGGTGATATAATTTCGGTTGATTGTGGAACTTACATGAATGGATATTGTGGTGATTCTGCATATACGTTTTGTGTAGGGGAAGTTGCTCCGGAGATTGTTGCCTTATTGAAAACGACAAAGGAAGCTTTGTACAAAGGTATTGAAAATGCTGTACATGGAAAACGGTTAGGTGATATCGGATATGCTATCCAGCAGCACTGTGAAGCCCAATCTTATGAAGTGGTCCGCGAGTTTGTCGGGCATGGCATAGGAAAGGAGATGCATGAAGATCCTCCTGTCCCTAATTATGGAAAAAGGGGCACAGGCACTTTGTTGAAGAAAGGTATGTGTATCGCTATCGAGCCTATGATAACTTTGGGTAGTCGGAAAATCGTAATGGAAAATGACCGTTGGACTGTCCGTACGATGGATCGTAAGTGTGCCGCACATTTTGAGCACACCGTAGCTGTAGGATTAGGGAAAGCTGATATTTTATCATCATTTGATTATATAGAAGAGGTATTGAAAAATAAAGAGAATTAATATATGGCAAAACAGGCTGCAATAGAACAAGATGGAGTAATCGTAGAGGCATTGTCAAACGCAATGTTCCGTGTAGAGCTGGAAAACGGGCATGAAATAACTGCTCATATATCTGGCAAGATGAGAATGCATTACATTAAAATTTTACCGGGTGACAAGGTTCGTGTGGAAATGTCTCCTTATGACCTGTCCAAAGGAAGAATCGTTTTTAGATACAAATAAAATAATATAGATATGAAAGTAAGAGCATCATTAAAAAAACGTACGCCGGATTGCAAAATCGTGAGACGTAAGGGCCGTTTGTATGTTATTAATAAGAAAAATCCTAAGTATAAACAACGTCAAGGATAATTTATTATTATTTTTGCAGAAAAAATAATTTAGTATATGGCTATAAGAATAGTTGGTGTAGATTTACCTCAGAACAAGAGAGGTGAGATTGCGTTGACATACATTTATGGTATCGGACGCAGTAGTTCAGCAAAAATTTTGGACAAGGCAGGTGTTGATCGTGATCTGAAAGTAAAAGATTGGACAGACGATCAGGCAGCAAAGATTCGTGAGATCATCGGTGCTGAATATAAGGTGGAAGGTGATTTGCGCTCAGAAATCCAGTTGAACATTAAGCGATTAATGGATATCGGATGCTATCGCGGTGTTCGTCACCGTTTAGGTCTTCCTGTAAGAGGTCAGAGCACTAAGAACAATGCTCGTACACGTAAGGGAAGAAAGAAAACTGTTGCAAATAAGAAAAAAGCTACTAAATAATAATTGTTGATATGGCAAAAAAAACAGTCGCAGCTAAAAAAAGAAATGTGAAAGTAGATGCTAACGGACAGTTGCATGTGCATTCATCATTCAACAACATCATCGTTTCTTTGGCAAACAGTGAAGGTCAGATTATTTCATGGTCTTCAGCCGGTAAGATGGGATTTAGAGGTTCTAAGAAGAACACTCCTTATGCAGCTCAGATGGCTGCTCAAGATTGCGCAAAAGTAGCGTATGATCTTGGTTTGAGAAAAGTGAAAGCTTATGTGAAGGGTCCTGGAAACGGACGTGAGTCTGCTATTCGTACGGTACACGGTGCTGGAATTGAAGTTACAGAAATTATTGATGTAACTCCATTGCCTCATAACGGTTGTCGTCCTCCGAAAAGAAGAAGAGTATAATTTTTGATAACCTAATTTAAAGTGTAACTTGATTTTGTTAGATACATGGATTGCATTTCCTTTCTGTAATCGCGGCTGCAACAAATTGAGTTCATGAATAACAATTAATTTAAATTAAAGAAAATGGCTAGATATACTGGACCAAAAACAAGAATTGCACGTAAATTTGGTGAAGCGATTTTTGGAGCTGATAAAGTTTTGTCAAAGAAAAATTATCCTCCTGGACAACATGGGAATAATCGTCGCAGAAAGACGTCTGAATATGGTGTCATGTTGGCAGAAAAGCAGAAGGCTAAATATACTTATGGTGTATTGGAAAAACAATTCCGTAATATGTTTGAAAAGGCTGCAAGCATGAATGGTATTACTGGTGAAATCTTGCTGCAAAGTCTTGAGTGCCGTTTGGATAATGTGGTGTTCCGTTTGGGTATCGCTCCGACTCGTGCTGCCGCTCGCCAATTGGTAGGTCATAAACATATTACAGTAGACGGCAAGGTAGTAAACATCCCTTCTTATTCTGTAAAGCCTGGTCAATTGGTTGGTGTTCGTGAAAAATCTAAGTCTCTGGAAGTTATTGCAAACTCATTGGCTGGATTCAATCACAGCAAATATCCTTGGTTGGAATGGGATGAGAACTCTAAGACAGGAAAATTGTTGCATAAACCTGAGAGAGCTGACATTCCTGAAAACATTAAAGAACACTTGATCGTAGAATTGTACTCTAAATAAAATAATTAATTTCATGGCGATATTAGCATTTCAAAAACCTGATAAAGTCTTAATGTTGGAAGCGGATTCTAAATATGGGAAGTTTGAATTCCGTCCGCTTGAACCCGGTTTCGGTATTACCGTTGGTAATGCTTTACGCCGTATTCTTCTCTCTTCTCTGGAAGGTTATGCCATTAACACAATTCACATAGAAGGTGTTGAGCATGAATTTGCAACCGTTCCCGGTGTGAAGGAAGATGTGACTAACATTATCTTGAATCTGAAGCAAGTTCGATTCAAGCAAATAGTTGAGGAATTCGAAAATGAAAAGGTTAGCATTACCGTTGAGAATTCTACTGAATTTAAGGCAGGTGATATTGGTAAGTATTTGACCGGATTTGAAGTGTTAAATCCTGAATTAGTTATTTGCCATTTAGATTCAAAAGCAACTATGCAGATAGATCTTACAATCAACAAAGGTCGTGGTTATGTTCCGGCTGATGAAAACCGGGAATTCTGTACCGATGTGAATGTAATTCCTATCGATTCTATTTACACTCCGATTCGTAATGTCAAATATGCGGTGGAAAACTACCGTGTAGAACAGAAGACCGACTATGAAAAGCTGGTATTGGAGATTACGACGGATGGTTCCATTCACCCGAAAGAAGCGCTGAAAGAAGCTGCAAAGATTCTGATTTATCACTTCATGTTGTTCTCTGACGAGAAGATTACACTCGAAACGGCAGATGCTGACGGCAATGAAGAATTTGATGAAGAAGTTTTGCACATGCGCCAGTTGCTGAAGACCAAGTTGGTTGATATGGACTTGTCAGTCCGTGCATTGAACTGCTTGAAGGCTGCCGATGTGGAAACACTGGGCGATTTGGTACAGTTCAACAAGACCGATTTGTTGAAGTTCCGCAACTTCGGTAAGAAATCGCTCACGGAGCTTGATGATTTGCTCGAGAGTCTGAATCTGTCGTTTGGAACAGATATTTCTAAGTATAAATTAGATAAAGAATAAAAAATGAGACACAATAAGAAATTTAACCATTTAGGTCGTACTGCTTCTCACAGACACGCTATGTTGTCTAATATGGCATGTTCTCTGATTAAGCACAAAAGAATCACTACGACTGTTGCGAAGGCTAAAGCTTTGAAGAAATACGTAGAACCGTTGATTACTCGTTCAAAAGACGATACAACTAATTCACGTCGTGTAGTATTCAGCTATTTGCAAGACAAATATGCCGTTACTGAACTCTTCAAGGAAATCTCTGTAAAGGTTGCAGATCGTCCGGGAGGTTATACCCGTATTATCAAAACCGGTCACCGTTTGGGAGATAACGCTGAAATGTGCTTTATCGAACTGGTTGACTATAATGAGAACATGGCTAAGACTGCTGCTAAAAAAGCAACTCGCACCCGTCGTTCTAAGAA
This sequence comes from Bacteroides sp. An279, assembly GCF_002159615.1. Taxonomy (NCBI): domain Bacteria; kingdom Pseudomonadati; phylum Bacteroidota; class Bacteroidia; order Bacteroidales; family Bacteroidaceae; genus Bacteroides; species Bacteroides sp. An279. The sequence continues at coordinate 21,659 of NZ_NFJA01000027.1, read as the reverse complement.
GTCTGCATCTGCTGCTGCCGCTGAAGCACCTGCTGCTGAAGCTACTACAGCCGAAGCACCTGTTGCTGAAGCTACTACAGAGGAAGCCCCTAAAGCTGAATAATTCTGTAAATGCAATATAAAAAGAGGCCGGAATCTTTTCAGATTCCGGTTTTTTTGTTTTTTGGCGTAAATGCCTCTGTTGCTCTGAACTGGTACTTGTGTCTGTTTGCAGAAGCAACATTTATGAAGTGAAAGGAGAATGTACACGATGTTATTACCTTATTTACATAAAGATTTGATAGAGGCCGGATGTGATGAAGCAGGGCGAGGATGCCTTGCCGGTGCTGTGTATGCGGCTGCTGTGATTTTACCGTCCGGCTATCAGAATGAGTTGTTGAATGACTCGAAGAAGCTGACAGAACGTCAACGGTATAAGTTGCGTGACATTATTGAGAGCGATGCTTTAGCATGGGCAGTAGGGGTAGTCTCACCCGTAGAGATTGATCAAATCAATATCTTGAATGCGTCTTTTCTTGCTATGCACAGAGCAGTGGAACAGCTTGCCATTCGTCCGCAACATCTGTTGATTGACGGAAATCGTTTCAATCCTTATCCGGGCATTCCTCATACGACAGTTGTCAAGGGTGACGGAAAATACTTGTCTATTGCCGCTGCTTCCATCTTGGCTAAAACCTATCGTGATGATTATATGAACTGTTTGGATAAGGAATATCCGATGTATGACTGGAAGGGCAACAAGGGATACCCGACAAAGAAACATCGGGAGGCTATCCGGCTGTATGGTACGACTCCTTATCATCGGATGACTTTCAATCTTTTGGGTGATGGTCAGTTGTCATTTGATTTTTGAATTTACTGTTGGGCTATCTTTTGGATTTGCCCGAACAGAAAATGAGGAACATATAGTAGTAAACTCCGGCGTCTAAGTATCATTGCTTCTATGGTCAAGTATTATAGGATACTTTGCCATTTATTATAGGATACTTTGCCTTTTATCATTGCTTCTATAACTGTTGAAGCATAGCTATCATTGCAAAAGCATAATTGGATGGGGGTATTCATTTTGATTTTTTTACAATTTGTCCCTTCTTTTTAAAATAATTATCCATAGATGTTGCTTAATTGGCTAAAAAACGTTTATTTTGTCACCGTTTTTATGGTGGTTGTTAATATTGGGATAGAAAAATGAACGATGGCTTGCCTTTGGATATATCTACGTGGGATGAGTCTTGTATGAAGCGTTTTATACGAGACAATTCTGCTTTGTTTTATGCTTTTGCCAGTCGCTATGTCAATAATCCGGATCTTGTTGACGATTTCTTGCAAGAAGCTTATGTAAAACTTTGGACTCACCGGAAGACAATCGGCAAAGTCAGCTCCGTGCAAAATTATTTTTATTCGATACTTCGGAATACCATCATTGATAAATGGACGTATTTCACTGCGGGTGAGAACGAACGGAGTCTGGATGATTATATGGAGGTGTCTTCCAATGAATCTTTTGTACAGCATATCATCGAAGCTGAAAGTTCACACTTGATTGCTGCGGCAATCCATAAACTGTCTCCTCAGAGCCGGCGCATTATCTTGATGAGTATGGACGGGAAGACAATGCCCGAAATCGCCGATGCCCTGCATATTTCCATTAATACAGTGAAGACCTTGAAATATCGTGCCATCAAGCAGCTTGCATCTTCGCTTTCGAAAGAGGACTTTCTTCCTCTCTTATTACTTTTATATTCTTCCATGTGTTAAAATCGTAATGCTTTGTCATACTTTTGGCGCATATTGACCGTCTATTGTAATAAAGAGACGAAAATATGTGTCAAAATAATAAAGATATATCCCATTTGATTGCTCAACGGATTTTAGAAGTCCCTTTGAGCGAGGAAGACAATCGCCGTTTGGATGAATGGTTGCGGGCTTCGGAAGAAAACCGGAACCTGTACGAGCAGATTCGTAGTAAACAATTGGCGAGGCTTATTCTCCGTTTGCAACACGAAGATTATGGAGAAAAAATGGCAGACCGCTTTTCGCGTCAGGTATTCGGCAGGCAACGGCGCATCCGCTTACTTCGGTGGGGAAGTGTGGCTGCTATGTTTGTGTTGCTTTTTTCGCTTTCTTTTTATTTTTGGGGCGAGCATGAGCAGCAACAGATTTTTCCTGGTAAAGGCGGAGCGGTGTTGACTTTGGCAGACGGAAGGCAGTTTGATATTGCAGATGTCGACCGTCAGGTGGTGGATGAATTGGTAACATCGGTTTCGTTGGATATCAAGTCTGATACTGTTCCTTATAATACGTTGACGGTCGAAGCCGGTCAGGAGTATGTATTCCGTTTGCCCGACAGCACACAGGTATGGATTAACTCCGAGTCGGAACTACGCTTCCCGGTCACTTTTACCAAGGGTGAGGAACGGAAAGTCTATTTAAAAGGTGAGGCATTTTTTGATGTGACGAAGGACCGCCGGCATCCGTTTGTCGTGTCTTTAGACGAGGGAGCTATTCGTGTGTATGGTACTCGTTTCAATGTTTCCAGTTATGCAGGCGAGCCTTTGTCGGCAGTGTTGGTCGAAGGCAATGTCGGTTTTCAGCCGTCAGAAGGAGAAGAAGTCCGGTTGCATCCTTCCGAGCGTTTGGAATATGATGCAGCTTCGGGAGAAGTAGCGGTGCATCCGGTCGATGTTTCCCAGTATGTGGCGTGGGTCAACCATCAGTTTGTATTCCACGGTGAGACATTGGAGGAAATTATGACAACCTTGTCGCGTTGGTATGACTTTACCCCTGTATTCACTTCCGATGCTGTGCGTCATGTCCGGCTTTCGGGGCGTTTGTATCGTTACGATGATATCCGTATTTTGTTAGACAGTTATGAAAAGACTTCGGGACTGAAGTTTAAGTTGCAAGGCAAACGCATCATCATTTCCGAATAATCAGTTGATAATATATATAGTGATAAAAAAGTAGAGAATGCTTATGAAACGAATCGTTAATTGTTTTTGTGCTTTGATGCTGGGAGGTGCTTTGGCTTTTCCGGCTTCGCTGCTGGCACAGGCGCTTTCTGTCCGCATCGAACGGGGAACGCTGGACCAGGCTTTCCAACAAATTATGCGGAACAGTGATATCCAGCTGGTGTATAACACCGATGTAGCTGCACATATCCGCTGTCGGGCGCAGGTGTTCCGGGAAAAGGATATTACCGAAATATTGGACGCATTGTTGGCTAATACTTCCTTGACTTATACAGAGAAAAACGGTATCTATACTATCGTTTCCAAACCGAAGACCTCCCAAGGTGCGCAGGCAAGGGCTGCCGTGTCGGGACAGGTGCTTGACGAAGGAGGAGAGCCGGTCATCGGTGCCTCGGTTTTGCTGAAAGGAACCCGTAAGGGTATGATTACCGATATGGACGGACGTTTTGCCATTCCGGGCGTGAGCGGCAGTAAGGCGACGGTGGTGATTTCTTTCTTGGGCAAGAAGACCATCGAGGCGGATGTGGAACCGGGTTCGAATACGGTCTTTACCCTGAAAGATGACGACACGATGTTGAATGAAGTGGTCGTGACCGGTTATCAGGACATTGCCAAGGAGAAAATGACAGGTTCGGTTGCCATTGTCCGCGCCGAAGATTTGCAGACTCGCTATACGCCGAATATCTTGAACAACCTGGAAGGTCGTGTGGCTGGTTTGAGCACGCAGGATGGCAAGATAACCATTCGTGGTACCAGTTCGTTGTATGCCGAGACCAATCCGTTGCTGGTAGTGGACGGCGTGCCTATCGAGGGAAGGATAGAAGACTTGAACCCTTACGACATCGAAAGTGTCAATGTCCTGAAGGATGCTGCCGCAACGGCCATTTACGGTGCGCGGGCTTCCAATGGTATCATTGTCATCACGACCAAGAGCGCGAAGGAGAAAGGGAAGATTGACATTGATTTTTCCACCAACCTGACCATTTGGGAAAAGAAAAACATGGATTATGCCGATAACTTCTACCTCACTCCCGAACAGCAGGTAGACATCGAGTCGGACTACTGGAATTATTATTTCTTCGATAACGACGGTGAAGTTGCCGACCCGTTGGAGAGTACGTATCAGACAATCGAGGGTGGATCGAGTGCCATCTCTCCCATTCAGTATGCTTATTACCGGCTGGCACAGGGCGAAATCACCAATCAGGAATTGAATGACTATTTGAATGGCTTGAAGAAGAACAATTTTGCCAAGGAATATGGCGACAACATCTACAAGCAGCAGATTCTGCAACAATACAACCTGTCGCTGCGCAGCCGTTCCGACAAGTTCCAGAGCAACTTGACGCTGAATTACAAGTTCGACAACAGCGGGCAGATTCATTCCGACAAGAGTTCGCTCAACATCAATTACAAGGGGAGCTACGACGTGGCTTCCTGGCTGACGGCCACTTTCAATATCAACGGCATCTATGACAAGAGTGTCGGTCCGGGTGAGGATTATAATTCGCAGCACACCAACCCGTGGGCGGTTCCTGCCTACGAACGGATGTACAACGACGATGGTTCCGCCAATCTGTTTTATTATTGGTATGATGGAAACCCTTATTGGAGCAGCAAGGGTGCCGAAGGTTTTCACGACCTGGGTGTGAACATCAAGGACGAATTTTATAACAACACGTTGACCACCCGCCGCCAGCATCTCCGTTATCACGGCGATTTGCTGTTCAAGATTATCAAGGGATTGACCGCCAATGCGCAGTTCATCTACGAGACCGACCGGACACAAGAAGATTGGTTGGCCAACGAGGCGAGCCACGCGGCACGTAGCATCCGCAATGCCTATACGCAGGTAGGAGCCGACGGGAAAGTCACCTACATGACGCCGGAGAACGGGGGCATGCTGCGTTCCACCAATACTTACGGACGTTATTGGACAGCCCGCGGACAGCTGAATTATGCCAATACCTTTGGCAAGCATTACGTGGCAGCCATTGCCGGTCTGGAGTTCCGCCAGACGAAGTCGAACGGTTCGAAAGCCCTCGTCCTGGGCTACGATGACCAGTTGCAGAACAGCTCCACGCACACGGTGGACCTCGGCACGATGAGCACGATGAGATACAACAGCTACTACATGCAGCTGGCAGGAGGTTATCCCTCGCAGCAGTTTGTGTTCAATCCTTACTTCCGTGACGGCATGGGAGTGGTGATAGAGCAGTTCCACCGCTATGCTTCCGGCTATTTCACCCTGAGCTACACGTACGACGACCGTTACAATGTCTTCGGCTCGTTCCGCAAGGACTATGCCGATGTCTACGGGTTGAACGCCAAATACCGTGGCCGTCCGTTGTGGTCGGTCGGTGCGGGCTGGAACCTCCATCAGGAAGAGTTCCTGAAGCCGGTGGACTGGATTAACTTCTTGAAGCTGCGTGTTAGCTACGGTGTGACGGGTAACATCTACCAGGGTGCCACCAGCTATATGACCGCCACGTCGACCGAAGTGAACAAATATACCAATCTGCCCTACGGGTCGATAGAAAGCCCTGCCAATCCGAACCTGAAGTGGGAACGCAACACCACCACGAACGTCGGCGTCGACTTCTCGTTCTTCAACAACCGCCTGCAGGGGTCGCTGGACTTCTATAACAAGATGGGTACCGACATCTTCGCGCCGCGCCAGCTCGACCCGACCACCGGATTCACCTCGATGTACTACAACACGGCGAGCATCCGCAACCGCGGTATGGAACTGGCCCTCAGCTACAACTGGTTCGTGCCCCATCGCCGCCGTGCCTTCGGATGGACCACCAATTTCACGATGTCCTATAACAAGAACGTGGTGACCGACGTGCAGAACCCTGCCACTTCGGCCTACCAGCTTATCAATACCCCGTACATGACCGGTTATCCGTCCAGTGCCCTGTGGTCGTACCGCTTTGCGGGCATCAGTGACGTGCCGGGCGAGAAAGGGCAGACGCTGTGGTACGTGGAAGACGGAGGAACCTCGCATACAGCGACTAGCCGTAGCATCAGCATCCTGGAATATTCCGGGCAGACCGAACCGAAGACCATCATGGGCATGGAAAACCGCTTTACATGGAACGGCTTCAGCCTGAGTGTGCTGATGGCTTATTATGGCGGACACAAGATGCGTGCCTTGGCAGAATCCGAAATCATGGGTGGCGTGCCTTACCAGGCTCTACCCAGCTATTTCGCCAATGCCTGGACGCCGGAACATCCCACCAACACGCCGGGCATCGGACGTTATAGCTCTACTGCTTTGGGCTCGGAACCGTCGTATAGCGACATCTCCGTGCGCAATGCCGATTTCTTGAAAATCCGCAACATCGTGTTCGGCTACGAGTTCCCGGCTTCGTGGATGCGCCACCTGGGCATCAACCGTCTTGTCCTCAGCTTCCAGATAGACAATCCCCACTACCTGTGGGTGAAGAACAAGGTGGGCGTCGACCCCGAGACCTTGGGCATCCGCCAGCCGAGCTCGTTCATCTTCGGACTGAACGTGAACCTGTGACAACTTGTGACAAACAGCTTGTGAAACCATAAAAAGACAATGAAAAAGATGAAAACGAAACACATACTCTATGGCTGCCTGCTGGGAGGGGCGATGCTCGTCAGCTCCTGCTCCGATTTTACCGACGTGCAGCCCAAAGGAAAGAACCTGCTTTCCACTACCACGCAGCTCGAAATGCTGCTCAACCGTCCCTATGAGATGAGTTCGGGCGACGGACCGCAATTCCTGGGCGATGTCATCACGACGTTGAACAACGTCCCGAACCTGCTGAGCCAGCCCACGCCGACGCGCACTTCCATCATCCTCGAGTGGGACGCCTCGCTGCAGGACAGGCTGGCGGAACTGACCGCCAGCGATGATGAATATGACTCGTATTATGGCGTCATCGGCCAGGTGGCGAACCCCATCCTCTCGCACATCGACGCCGCCACGGGCGACCCGGCGGTGAAAAACCAGTTGCGCTGCGAGGCGTTGACCCTGCGTGCCTATTTCCACTACCTCGTGGTGAACAAGTTTGCCAAGGCATACAATCCCGCCACGGCGGCCGAAGACCCGGGCGTGCCCTACGTGCTCGAGACTCAGGACGTGGCGCAGCCCACGGTGAAGATGACCGTGCAGGAGGTGTACGACCACATCCTCGCCGACGTGCAGGAGGCCATCGACCTCGACGGGATGCCCACCGTGGCGGTGAACCGCATGCGCATGAGCAAGCCTTGCGCCTATGCCGTCAAGGCACTGGCGCTGCTGAGCATGCAGCGGTTCGACAAAGCCGAAGAGGCGGCACGCCAGGCTCTTGCCCTCAACGGCGCGGTGGACAACTACTACGAGATGCTGACCACTTCCGCCGACGCGACCGGCAATCCCTACAACGTGTTGCTCCGTCCGCAACTGGAGTGCCAGGAAGACATGTTCTTCACCTATTACATGGAGTACTTCGAAGCCCTGACCCCTGAGTCGATGGAGCGCTTCGAGCCGGGATATGCCACGCTGGAACTGATAGACACCGATAAAAAGATGTATGCCGGCACTATGCCAGGCATGGCGACGACCTCGCTGGGACTGGACGACCGTTACATCATGACCATGGACCTGAGCTCGGGCTGGAACATGGCGGGGCTGAGGACCACGCAGATGTACCTCATCGTGGCCGAGGCGGAAATCCACAAGGGCAACTACGCCGAGGCGATGCATGCCCTCGACGCCATCCGCGTCAACCGCCTCGCGCCGGAGACTTACCAGCCGCTGGAAGGCACGGTGACCACCGAGGCCGACGCCATCCGTCACCTCAAGCAGGTGTCGCACGGCGAGAACATCTATTCGGTCTACAACTTCATCCATCGCAAGCGCTGGAACCAGGTGAGCGGCTGGGAAGAGACCTTCACCAAGACCTTGGCGGGCAACACCTACACGCTGACGCCCGACTCGCCGCTGTGGATATTCCCCTTCGGCCAGAACGTGCTGTCGAACAACCCGAACATCACGCAGAACTATAAGTAACCCCCCGTGCAGGGGTACGGCGACACTCCGGAGGGCTTGGAAACCGTGCCGCAGGGGTACGGCGGCAAAAACAACAGAAAAAACATCAAAAACGACGATTGTGACATGACGACAAAACATTTTTGGGCGGCAGCCCTGGTGGGTTGCACGCTGATGGCGGGTTGCGCTTCGCAGCCCGACAACGAGTTGAGACTGGACGGGACCATCAACGGCCACGAAGGCGAGTGGATTCACCTCGCCTATACCGTGCGCGATACCGTGCAAGTGACCGATAGCACACGCATAGCCAACGGTGCGTTCCGCTTCTCGCGACCGATGGAAGTCCCTGTGGCGCAAGCCACGCTGTACATCGGCAATCCGATGGATTACCGCAATGTGAAATATGCCGGGCTGTTCATTGAGTCGGGCGAACTGACCGTTGCTATCGATACGGCCAATTTCTCGAAGCCGGAAGTAACAGGCTCTGCGGCGCAGGCGGAAAGCGACAGCCTGAATACTGTCCTCGACCCGCTTTACGCCTATGTTCAGGCAATGCGCGATTCGGTTTCAGGAAATGCATCTGCCGAGCGGAAGGCTTATTTCCAGAAACAACAGGAGATGTATGCCGACAGTGCGAAAGGCATTCAGCTGTCTTTTGTCAAGTCTCGTCCGCATTCGTTTGTGGCTCTCAGCTATTTGCCTTTCCTGATGGGAAACATGACGTATGATGAACTGAAGTCGATTTATGACAACATGGCTCCCGAAGTGAAACAATACGGGAATGTCGGGAGTGTCCGTGACGGATTGGCGGCATTGGAACGTGTGCAGCCAGGTAGGCCTGCTCCTCTTTTCCGTGCCGTGACCTGGAAGGGTGATTCCATCGGCATTGCCGACCTCAAGGGTAAATACGTTCTGCTTGACTTTTGGGCGACGTGGTGCGTGCCGTGTCGTAAGAGTTTCCCCCATGTGAAGGAACTCTACAAGAAATATCACGCGAAGGGATTGGAGGTGTTCTGTGTGGCAGACGATGACAGCAAGCCCGACACGTGGAAAGAAGTGATAGAGAAAGACGGCATTCAGGATTTCTATCATGTGTTGCGCGGTTTGAAATGGGACCGCAGCAAAGGCGTGGATGGCATGGATCATACCAACGACATTAGCGACCTCTATGCCATTCATTATTTGCCGACCAAGTACCTGATAGACAAAGATGGCAACATCATCGGCAAGTTCGAAGATGAGGCGTTGGATGCCAAATTGAAGGAAATTTTCGGAAATTAACCAAACAAACTATCAAACACGATGAGAAAAGAATTGTTTTTCGGCTTGATGCTGGTGTGTGCGTGCGCCTTTGCGCGGCCGGCCGGCGACGTTGCCTCCGGGATGGACGTCCGGATGGCACATGGGGCGACGCTCCAGACGGGCGCCGATGCCCCGGACTTCACGTTGAATGACTTGCATGGCAAGTCCTTGGCGCTTTCTTCGCTGCGGGGCAAGTATGTGGTGCTCGACTTCTGGGGCAGCTGGTGCGCGTGGTGCATCAAGGGTTTCCCCGAGATGAAGGAGGCCTACGCCAAGTACAAGGACAAGATGGAGATTGTCGGCATCGCCTGCCGCGACACGGAGAAGCGCTGGAAGGCGGCGGTGGAGAAACACCAGCTGCCGTGGCTCAACGTGCTGAACGAAGGCGACGTGGACGTGAGCGCGCTGTATGCCGTCGAGGGCTATCCGACGAAGGTCGTCATCAGCCCCGAGGGGAAAATCCTGAAGGTGGTGGTAGGCGAGAGCCCCGAGTTTTACACCTATTTGGAGGAATTGTTCAAGTGAGATGAAACGAAAAGACGTAGGATGAATATGAAACGGATTATTTTGTCGGCATTGCTTTGCGTGTTCGCGATGCAATGCGTGCTTGCCCAGGGCAAGCAGCCTGTGAGTGTGTTGTATGTGGGCGGTTCCCCCGAGCTGGATGTTGTCGGCGGCGTGGAAGTGGACAGCGCGACGTTGGCCCGGTCGGCACAAGCCCGCATGGCCTCTTTCGCCAAGTTCCTGAAGTCGCGCTTCCGCAAGGTGAAGGTGATTGACGCCAAGGAGTATCTCCCGTCGATGTCCGATGCATACGATGTGACGGTGTTCGACGGCAGGCCCCGCCCGATTCGTCCCGAAGTGCGCGAGTTTGACGCCCAGGGCAGAATCACCAAGTATGAGCCTGTGGCCTACCTGCCGGACGACTTCGACCGTGCCGCCCTCTGCATCGCCAACGCCAGCGAGGACATCGGGCGCAGCATCGGCACCAAGTGTGACTGGTTCTGCCTCTGCCTGGATGCGGACGCCTTGGGCTGGAAGAAGGACCATCCGATTTTCCAGGGACCTTTCAAGGTGAAGATTCAACCCGAGATGAAGCCCACGCCCCCGATGGCTTTCGAGTATGCCGAGATGGACGGCTACACGTTGCCCGCCGAGACGGAGATGTGGACGGTGCAGACCAAGTCGTACACCACCGACCGCTCCTACCGCATCGGCATGGTGAGCCGTCCCGAAGGTTTCCTCGACTCGCCGGAAGCGGAAGTCATCTCCAGCGGCGCATGTGCCAAGAGCATCGACGCCGTGGCCATCGGCCGTCACGGCAACTTCTTCCATTGGGGATTTTCCGCTTCGCCTGATTACCTGACCGAGGCGGGAAAGGCGGCCTTGGCGAATGCCATCGTCTACATATCGAAGTTCTCCGGCCAGCACATCATCGCCCGCAAGCTGGACGAGACCATCGCCACGCGCAAGTCTGTCGACCGCAGCAAGTTCTCGGCGTCGCGCAAGGCTTGGCAGGAATCCAACGAAGCACACCGGCGGTTCTATCAGTCGGTGGACAGTGTCAAGAAAGTGGCTTTAGCGAAACAGGAACAGGGCCAGGAACTGGATGCCACGGAGAAGATATACTTGTCCATGGACTCCCGGCAACCGAAGGAACCGACGTATGCCGAGTACATGAAGCAGCGTTTCCCTGCCCTTTATCACGTGTTCGGGGACGATGCCACGGAATATCAGCGCTATTTCGACAAGAACCGCGACTGGTTCCATCCCACTGCCGAGGGTTACGACCTGGATATCGATGAAGACGTGCGCACCTTGGGCATTGCCAACAATGACAAGCATCTGTTGGATTCTTGCATCACGATGCTCGAAAAAGGAGTGGAACCCGAACTGGCGACTCGCGTGTTGCACCGCTATACGTTGTGCCGTTTCGCTGCTCCTGCCGAATGGCGTGACTGGTATGACACCTATCGGGACAAACTCTTCTTTACCGAAGCCGGCGGCTGGTTGTGGCTGGTCGACACGCAAGACCGTTCTGTTCCCGGAAACGATTACAGCGTGTTGAAAGCTGCCGGGCAGGACGAAGCGAAGAAACCGGCATTGGCGCAAGATACGGACGAGAAGAATCCTGTGGCTTTGTCGATGGACGTGGAGACCTTGGCAGATGGCAGCCGCGAGCTGGTGGTCCGGATGAAAGTGCATACCGGATATCATACCTATGCACAGGTATCGGAAGAAGACCCGTTCCTTCCGACAGAACTGGAGTTTTCGTTACCCGAAGGCTGTAAGCTGGAAGGCGACTTGATAACGCCTGCCTTTACGCAGCTGGGTGCCACGAAAACAACCATTTATACGGGTGATTGCCTTTTCCGTCAGAAAATAAGCGGTACGGGCAAAGGGGAAGTGAAGTGTACGGTCAGCTATCAATGCTGCGATAATTCAATCTGTTTCCCGCCCGCCAAGAAAACATTGACAGCTCAATTATAAAAAATGAAGAAAACACGGAGGCACGAAGGCAGATTAGCATATTATTCTCCGTGTCTCTGTGCCTCTGTGTTCCATATAAGTCCTAAAACCATTTTATTTTCCGGAATACGATGAATGCCAATGCCGAAAGGATGACAGACAAGCAGACGATGAGGGAGAAGGCATGGGGCATGTGTTCCACGTTGATATCGACGTTCATCCCATAAAAGCTGGCTATCAGCGTAGGCACCATTAATACGATGGATAAGGTGGTCATGCGCCGCATGATGGTATTTACATTGTTCGAGATGATTGATGCAAACGCATCCATTGTTCCCGTCAGGATGTCGCTATAGATGTTCACCATGTTGCGTGCCTGTTTTAATTCAATCAGTACGTCTTCGGTCAATTCTTTGTTTTCCCTGTCTTTTGTCCCGAAAATATTCTGGAATTTGCTTATCATTACTTCATTCCCACGGATGGAGGTGTTGAAATACACCAGGCTTTTCTGTAAGTTCATCAGGCGCAGCAAGTCTTCGTTTCGGATGCTTCGTTCCAGTTCTTTTTCTGCACTCGACACCTCATTATTGATTTGTTTCAGATATTTCAGAAACCATACGGCCGACGAATAGATGATGCGCAGGATTAGTTCGTACTTGTTGGGAACCTGGATTTGTTTGCGTTGGGTATGCTGGATAAAGTCCGGAATCAATTCGCTGGAATGATAACATACGGACACGGTTATCTCATCGTTGGTAATGATGCCGATGGGGATGGTGCTGTAGGGCACTTTGCTGCTTTGTGTCTGTATCGGAATACGTACGATAATGAGCTGCCAGTTGCCTTCTGTATCTGTACGTGGCCGTTCGTCAGTGTCGGCGATATCATGTAGGAAGGCAGTTGGAACTTTCAGAGTTTCTGTCAGGAATTTGAAATCATCATCGGTAGGGCATTCTACGTTTACCCAGCATCCGGGAAGCCAGTTTTTCTTTTCTACAAATCCAGCTTCGCAGTAAAGGTATTTTCTCATGTGCTTTACTCCTTTCTTGTTTGGCTTTCATACAGGAGCAAGCATGAATCATCAGAGCGTTCATTCTCCGCTTGCTTCTGCAAAGAAGCGGTTAATAATTTCGGTATACGTTCGCGAGTTTGAATCGTCCATAATGATTTGTTTGTTAATGGTTATAAAAAAAGTTCGTCTTTCGAACGAACTTTTTTGCTCTTCAGGTTGGACTTGAACCAACGACCCTCTGATTAACAGTCAGATGCTCTAACCGACTGAGCTACTGAAGAGTGTTTTCCTTAATTGCGTGGCAAAGGTACAAGGTTATTTTGAATTATGCAACAACTTGGCCGAAAAAATATTATAAAGGAGGGCTTTTTTTGCATTTTAGGGAATTGATGGTATATAATTGTGCTAGCAACACGGTTAAATTGTGTCCAGTTGTATATGTTTATCGGGATGATGTGTTAGCTTTTCATTTCATCATTCTAAAGCATGTCGGGCTGTCTGTATGAGGTTGCGTTTGTAAGCTGTTGAGTGGGATATTCATTATATATGTGTACTGACGGAAAGTTTATTGTGGACAATTGTGAAGTCGACGTGTTGCGCGTCAGCTATGTAGGTTATGCCATTCAAGAAATTCCGGTTGCTTTGGGAAAGCAGATGCGGATCATTCTGGAAGAAGATACAGAAGTGTTGGATGAAGTGGTGGTAGGCTACGGTATGCTGAAAAGAGTGAATTTGACTGGTGCCGTGTCGTCTGTTACTGCCGATGAGCTTGCCGGCAAGCCGGTCATGAGTACGGTGCAAGCGATTGCCGGATTGGCATCGGTGTACTATCAGTTTGAAACACGTACTTGGTCTCCTCATAACCGCTATTTCCTGATTCCGCAAAACGACATTAATGTCAATAAGAACTTGAAGCATATAGCTGCATCGGTTGTAAGATTAATAATCTTACAGCGTGAAGATTAATAATCTTTCGGTATGAAGATTAATAATCTTACAGGCAAGGCAGCCATGCGAATGGGATTGTCGGACTAAGCAAATGTTCTGGCTTGGCTTGGAAAAGCAACTGATGGACATATGAAGTGGAAGCTCCTTGGCACCGATTATTATCGGTAAGTATGTCTGTACTCTTGTGGTGTCATGCCGGTCAGTTTTTTAAACAAGCGATTGAAGTAGGAATAATCATCAAAAGCCAGTCGGAAAGAAATTTCTTTTACAGATAATGCTTCCGTAATCAGGAGCAGTTGTGCCTTTTCTATTTTTTTCTGGTTGATGTACTGGAGCGGGGTCATGTTCATTTCACTTTTGAAAAGACGGATGAAATGGTCTTTCGACAGGCAGGCGTTTTCCACCAGTGTGTTCAGGCTGATTGTTTCACCGATGTGCCTGTGTATGTATAAGACGGATTTTACGATGCGGTTGTCTTTGGTCTCTATTTTCGATTTCGCTTGTTTAAACAGGCGGGCGAGCAGCTGGAGCACAATGCCTCTCGATTCCACTTTGTCGCAAAAAGCGCGTTGCCTGTTTTTCATCAGGCTTTTCATCAGGGTAGGATTGTTGTCGTAGGTGGATGGATCGGACTTCTGCAAGCTCATGTGCGGGTTTATTTCGCATAAGCGTTCAAATAACTGCAATTCCCATTTCCCTGTTGGTATCTCGAACGGAAAGTCCCATAATTCCAGCCAGTCCTCATCTGATTTATGGTCGTCGTAAATATGCAAGTAGTAATGCACGAAACGCGAATTGCAGATATAGGTATGTCGTGTAAAAGCAGGGATGAAGTATAAATGGTTGGGGTGTAATGTATATATACCGTCTGCAAATTGTATTTTAGCCTCACCTTCAGTAACATAATATAAACGGCTGAAAGGGCTGCTCACGTTCTTCCAGTTCCAGTCAGCATCTTGTATGGCTAAGCCCACATTCAATACTAAGGGATGCAATTGGTCTACTTGTAAACTCATATATTAATAGGTGTTTTTATATGGCTTTTTAAAGTTAACTTTTTTCTTTTTTTGGGTGCAAATTTATGAAATATAAATCGTTTTTGTTTTCGTTTGAAGATATAAAAATAACGGTTTGTCGATTTTATCCATAAACTTCCTGCTTTGTCCTATTGTGGTTTGCCGTATGTTCGTATCTTTGTTATCAGAAAAACACTAAACACTTATACGTATGAAAACAAAACTCTTGATTGCATCTTTATTTTTATCTGCAGGGCTGTATGCCCAGACTTATCAGGTGCCTGTATCGGAAAGAGATGAACCGATGATGAAAGGAAAGTTCGAGCCTACGTGGGAGTCGTTGAAACAATACCAGGTGCCGGAGTGGTTCCGCAATGCCAAGTTCGGCATCTGGGCACACTGGGGACCGCAGTGTGTAGAAGGATCGGGCGACTGGATGGCACGTTCAATGTATATAGAGGGCTCTCCTGAATATGAATATCATGTAAAGCATTACGGGCATCCCTCGGAGTTTGGTTTCAAGGATGTTATTCCTCTCTTTAAGGCAGAACGCTGGGATCCGGACAAACTGGTGGCGTTTTATAAGAAGATAGGGGCGCAGTATTTCTTTGTGTTGGGAAATCATCATGATAATTTTGATTTATGGGATAGCAAATACCAGCCTTGGAACTCCATCAATATGGGACCGAAGAAGAATATCCTTGCCGGTTGGGAGAAGGCAGCCCGCAAATACGGATTGTATTTCGGAGTCAGTTTGCATGCCGACCATGCGTGGACGTGGTACGAAGTAGCCCAGCGGCATGACACCATCGGTCCCATGAAAGGCATCCCTTATGACGGGAAGCTGACCAAGGCGGACGGGAAAGGCAAGTGGTGGGAAGGCTATGACCCGCAAGATCTCTATGCACAGAACCATCCGCTGAGCGAGAACAGCTGGGATAATGGCATGATTCATCGCCAGTGGGGATGGGAGAACGGTGCATGTCCTCCTTCGCAAGAATTTGCAACCAATTTCTATAACCGCACGCTGGATGTCATCAACCGTTACAACCCCGATTTGTTGTATTTCGATGTGACGGTATTGCCTTTTTATCCGGTAAGCGATGCGGGATTGAAGATTGCCGCACATTTTTATAACCATAGCATGGCTACGCACAATGGCAAATTGGAAGCCGTAATGTTTGGTAAGATTCTGAACGAAGACCAGCGTAAGGCATTGGTTTGGGATGTGGAACGCGGAGCTCCCAACAAGGCGATTCCGGAGCCGTGGCAATCCTGTTCGTGTATCGGAGGCTGGCACTACAATACCTCCATTTATGAGAACAATGGCTACAAGTCGGCTTCGTATGTCGTAAAGCTTTTGATGGACATCGTGAGCAAGAACGGAAACCTGTTGCTGAGCGTGCCGCTCCGTGCCGACGGGACGTTTGACGAGAAGGAAGAAAAAATCCTGAACGAGTTCGGTGCCTGGATGGACATCAACAAGGAAGCCGTTTATGATACCCGTCCGTGGAAAGTGTTTGGCGAAGGACCGATAGCTGAAGAGGATATTCCGCTCAACGCGCAGGGTTTCAACGAAGGTTCGTATAACAAGGCAGACTCGAAAGAAATCCGTTTCACGCAAAAAGGTGATGTATTATATGCTACTGCACTTGGATGGCCCGAAAGCCATACCGTAATCATCAAGTCACTGGCGGCAGGTTCGGAATTGTATCCCGAAGAGATACACGAAGTGACTTTGCTAGGATATGGAAAGGTGCAGGCGGAACGTACCGCCGGGGGGCTTGCCATCACCTTGCCTGCTGAACCGCTCAACCAAATAGCTCCGGTTTTCCGCATCAGATAAAGACGGGTTGGGAGTCCACATAGATACGGCTTTTCATGAAAGTATATGCAGTCGCCGGTAAAGATACGTTCACTGGCAGGTTTAACTAAAATGTACAGAAGACAATGGATTACGAAGGATATCAAACAAAGACATACGATATTCCGGTCAAACGTTATTGCCAGACGCTTGACTTGAAGGACAATCGCGCGCTTATTGCCGAATACCGCAAGTTGCACAGCCGTGAATATGCATGGCCTGAGGTACAGAGGGGAATCCGTGAGGTGGGTATCTTGGAGATGGAAATCTACATTTATGGCAATAAGTTGTTCATGATAGTAGAAACTCCGCTTGACTTTGATTGGAATGTAGCTATGAAACGGCTCGCTTCTTTGCCACGGCAGGCGGAGTGGGAAGAATGTGTGACACGTTTTCAAGAGTGTCTTCCCGGAAGCACATCGGCAGAGAAATGGCATCTGATGGACCGGATGTTTTTACTTGTATGACTGAGCCGGATGGCTTGGAATAAAGATATAAAATCCCTAAAAATAGGTATTGTCAGATAAACACCGACCCAGTACCTTTGCAAAATGAAAACATTGTTTTATCATACATGCAAGTGCTGAAAGAAGACATACGCGACCGTATATTGGCTATTTCATTGGAACATTTCCGCGAGAACTACACCGACCGTTCTATGGAAGTGGTCAAGGCATGGTTCGCGTCCATGCAGCAGGAGCATCCCGAAATCAATACGGCGGTGTCCGATTTTATCATCCACCTGCATACGGTATGGATGTTCACCCTGTTCGAAGAACTGCTGATGCATTCGGTCTCCCAACAGGAAATGGAAACCATCTTGCACGACTATATTCTTTTTGAAATTCAAGGCTGGAGGGCAATCATCCAAATATGAGATACAGACAACGTACATACGAACATTCAACCGCATCAGGACGGTTGGCAGGGAGGAAATCTTCACGGAGGTTTCCTTCTTTTTTATTTATCGTGCGATGATTTGGGATGAGTTTTTGTAGAGACGCAAAATCTTGCGTCTTTACTATGAGGAAGATAGCCCGCTATCTTTCCTCATCACAGAAGCGAAAATGCCTCAAAAACTCATCCCAAAATCATCGCACGATAAATTCAAAACTGCTTCTTATTGGGCGGATTTTCAGAATACATATCCGAACCCGAGGTTCAGGTAGATGGGGTACATGGCGAATGTAATGGTTTCGAAATCTTTCTGAAAGATGTCATTCAGTCCCCATGTCAGGTCGGCATGTACGGTAAGGTGTTTATAGGCACGCCATGATCCTCCTAATTGTAATCCCCATTGGAAACGGCGGAGGTCTTCGGAAAAGTCATAGGTAGCGACGTTGTCACCTGTAAAGTTGACACGGCTTCCTGTAGCATCGGGAGTGCGCAGATGGCCTTCGTAGACGTTCCCGTCGAAGTCCCCGCTCATCATATATGACAGGTAGGGGCCGAATACCAGTTTCCAGCGTTCACCTATCTTATAGTTGGCAAGGATGGGGATGGTGAGGAGCGACATCCTTACTTTTGTTTCTACGCCACCTGTCCAAAGTCCTTGTATTTTTCCACCTGTCTCACTGAAGATTTCCATGCCATAGTTTTTCACCGTGGCTTGGGTGGTCATGCTCTTGCTGTCGAGGCGTAACCCTACGCTTACGCCCCATTTCTTGGCTTCGTCTATCCATTTGGTAGCGTTTCCTTCGATAGTGATGGCAAGCCCGGGGCGATAACTGTCGATGCTTCTGATTTCGTGTGGAAGTGGGAGTGGGGAAGTGCCTCCGAAGTTTACACCTGCCTTGAATTCGTATTCCAATCCGTGCAGGGATGACCAAAGCAAGCCTTTGTGTTCCGACCATTGTGCCTGTGCGATGCCTGTGCCGAATGCCAGGGCTACTGCTAAAGTTAATATGTATTTTTTCATGTTGTTTACGTGTTAAGGGTTATTCGCAGATTATTTCCACTTCGTCTATGTACAGTTCGCTTCCTACCGCTCCTCGGAAATAACCTCCTCCTCTGCTGGAGGCGAAAGCGATTGCAAGTTTGTATTTGCCGTTTGCCAGTCCTTCAGGGTCGACGGTCTTGCCGTTTTGTGCCTCGAATGATAAGTCGAAGTAAGTCCATTCATCGGTTTCTTTCATTTCTTGTTGGCCTTGTTCACCAATACGTGCCATCAGTACAATATTCGGGTTGATGCCTCCGGTCAGTGGGAAGAGGTCGCCATCCAGTGTATAGTCGCTGGTCTCAGCTTCGTAAAGCACTGCATAGATGTCGCCTATATCGGTTTGTCCGCTTAGTACTTCATTGTTTTCATCGGTGAATGTCTCACCTTTTTGGTATTTATACCATCCGGTTATGCGTTGGGGTATTTTGGTAAATGGGAAACCGAAGTGGGTAGCCTGTCGTGGAGCTGTGACGGCATTTTGTACGTCGAACGAGCCAACAAACAAGTTTCCGCAAGCTATGGGCATTCCTAACGGGAGTCCGAAAGAGCCGGTGCTACGTGTAGTAAGACGTACGCATTTGCCGCTGTGGCCTATTGGATCCTGTACGGTAGGGTATTGCGTCTCGTCGAGTGCCATGCCGCTCAGTTCGTAGCCTGGGTTTCCGCTTGCCCACTGCATGATGCCCGACTCATTGGTGAGATAGAAAATATGATAGGGCGTAGTGGCGCGCAGGTTTTCGAACGAATAATGAGTGGGAAGTTCCATTTTGTTGATGCGGACTACATACGTGGCGGTTGTGTTTCCGTCTTCCGATGTCACGGTGAACCGGCGCAATGTGCGTTGGCTGAAATCGTAATACGGAGGCTGGTCGCCTGCTTCTGTTTCGTCGGCTTGAATGGTTGCGCCGTCGGCAAGCGTAAAGTTCAGTTCCTGCTGTGATACATCTGTACCGTCGAGCACATAAATTTCTATTTCTTTGTGGGTGGCATCTATGCTTGCCAGTTGGATGTTTTCGCCTGTGCAGTCATCGATGGCTGCTTCCACGTTCAGGGCTTCGTCTTGAATGCACGAAGACACCGCCAGGGTAAGAAGTAACCCTGCAAAGATTTTTCGGATATTCATAACATTATCGGCTTTAGCGTAATAACTCGGCAAAGATAATGAAATAAGTGTAACTATTGATAAAGTGAGTGTTAAAATAGGAATGGCGGGGAAGGGTAAGCGTAAAAAAATCCGGCTTCCTGTGACGGAAGCCGGATTGAAATTTGTCGCACCTGTATAAATTATACGATGCCTTGAGCCATCATGGCATTTGCCACTTTCATGAATCCGGCTACGTTGGCACCTTTTACGTAGTTGATGTAACCGTCGGGTTCTGTTCCGTATTTTACGCAAGCTTCGTGGATGTTCTTCATGATGCTCTTCAGTTTTTCGTCCACTTCTTCCTGGCTCCAGCTCAGCTTGATGGAGTTCTGAGTCATTTCCAGACCTGATACAGATACACCGCCGGCGTTAGCTGCCTTACCTGGTGCATAGAGAATCTTCGCTTCCTGGAATACACGGATTGCTTCGGGGGTAGAAGGCATGTTGGCACCTTCG
This sequence comes from Bacteroides sp. An279, assembly GCF_002159615.1. Taxonomy (NCBI): domain Bacteria; kingdom Pseudomonadati; phylum Bacteroidota; class Bacteroidia; order Bacteroidales; family Bacteroidaceae; genus Bacteroides; species Bacteroides sp. An279. The sequence goes on along the minus strand of NZ_NFJA01000027.1, from coordinate 1,529 downwards.
GATACAGCGAATACACCGTTGGCAACCAAAGCTTTGGCATCATCGCCGTTGATTTCATTCTGTGTGGCAGAAGGAAGGGCAATGTCGCCTTTTTCGTTCCAAGGACGTGCTCCGGCTACGTATTTGCAGCCGTATTTCTCTGCATATTCGCGGATACGTCCACGATACAGGTTCTTCAGTTCCATGATGTAATCCAGTTTTTCGCGGTCGATTCCGTCCGGATCGTAGATATAACCGTCTGAGTCGGACATTGTAACTACTTTCGCACCCAACTGAATCAGTTTTTCTACTGTATATTGTGCTACGTTTCCTGCACCTGATACCAGACAGGTCTTGCCTTTGATATCAATGTTGCGGGTCTTCAGCATTTCGAGCAGGAAGTAGATATTTCCGTAACCTGTTGCTTCGGGGCGAATCAATGAACCGCCGAATTCGCGTCCTTTACCGGTGAGCACACCGCTGAATTCACGGGTCAGTTTCTTGTACATGCCGAACATGTAGCCTACTTCACGTCCGCCTACACCGATGTCACCGGCAGGTACATCGGTTTCAGGGCCAATGTGACGCCACAATTCCAGCATGAAAGCCTGGCAGAAACGCATTACCTCAGCGTTTGATTTGCCACGTGGAGAGAAGTCTGAACCACCTTTGCCTCCACCCATCGGAAGCGTAGTCAATGAGTTCTTGAATGTTTGTTCGAAAGCCAGGAACTTCAGGATACCGAGGTTTACAGAACTGTGGAAACGGATACCGCCTTTATACGGGCCAATGGCGTTGTTATGCTGTACACGGTATCCCATGTTGGTCTGGATGTTGCCTTTATCGTCCATCCACGTTACGCGGAACTGGTAAACACGGTCTGGAATACACAAGCGTTCAATCAGATTCACTTTGTCGAATTCAGGATGCTTGTTGTATTCTTCTTCGATTGTACCTAATACTTCTTCTACTGCCTGATGGTACTCAGGTTCATTGGGAAATCTTCTTTTCAGATCTTCCAGGACTTTTGCTGCATTCATTCTTCTAATCTTGTTATTGGTTATTAAATATTCTTCTCATTGTTTGATGTGGTAAAAGTATAGATTATTTTTTATTTATGCAACAATTTAGTAAGAAAATCAGAGTAAAAACATCAAAAAGTTGTTTTTGTTTCGTTTTTGTGTGGAAATGACTACTTCTGCTGTTTCTTTTTTAACGCTTTGACAATCGGAATGAACACCAGGGCACCTGAAATGAGTATTGTCAGGATAAGTATGCCGTCAATTTGTGGGCTGGAAGTAAGAACAATGAAACAAAGTGCTGCCCAAGCCAAGGCTAACACGACACATTGTGAAGAGGTGAGTGGTTTTCGCATAAGGTCAGGGTATGAAAAGGTGTATGGTGACAGAAGAAACGCAGATTCACGAAGATTCTCGCAGTTTCTTAGAAGCTGTTTTGAATTTCTCCAAAAAGTTTTTCTTGGCTTGATGTATCCGTTTTCGTGTGTGCTTTGGGCGATTTTTTGGTCTTTTTCGCTCCTGTTCTTCGTC